>CALLYA010000215.1 GCA_937875495.1 uncultured Verrucomicrobiota bacterium | reverse complement strand
CGTCGCGTGTAATCGTCATCCGGCCTCCGGGTCTACGGGGTCCTGAGTAGTCACTCCCGGTGTTCATCTCCTTATGGTACCCGTCCGAAAACGTGCGCTCCTTCAGGCAATGGTTGCCGATCAGTCCGATCGGTCCGATCAGGACGATCATTGTCTGAATCGGGGTCGGGGTCGGAATCGGGATCGATCCCTGCCACAGAGATCACCGAGAACAGAGAGGCGCAAATCCTTTCCCATCTGAAAGCAACCCAGGTGAAGTGGCGGCTGTCTCGTCAATGGCAAAAGGAAGAATCTCTCTGTGAACTCTGCCCTCTGTGGCTCATCCCATCCCCAAAGGCGCGCTCCTATAGGGGTCGCATCCAGGCAATAGTGGCCGATCAGTCCGTTCATTGTCTGAATCGGTGTTCCGAAATCGTAATCGAAATCGGTATCGGACGGCATGGCACTATGCCCTCCGAGCATCGCTCAAACCT
Source organism: uncultured Verrucomicrobiota bacterium (assembly GCA_937875495.1). Classification (GTDB taxonomy): domain Bacteria; phylum Verrucomicrobiota; class CALLYA01; order CALLYA01; family CALLYA01; genus CALLYA01. The sequence continues at coordinate 1,606 of CALLYA010000215.1, read as the reverse complement.
CGCTGCTAAGGTCTTCAGCACCGCAACTATACGCTTGTCCGAAAAGGTTGCCGCTTTCTCAACCTGCCCCCCCCATTCTCATCCGGAGTCCTCCCGCAGAGGGCGCCGTGGCGTTTTCGACCCGGCTATGGGAGTGGGTAGGTCCAATGCTGTGGTCCAAACTATTTTTTTAAGGAGAATTTTCCTGCTGACTGACCAAAGCAGTTGCAGAAAACAGCTCCGATGTATCTGCAATCCCCCATCTCTATAATCCTCTGCGGTCTCTGCCGGAGTCCTTCCCATCCGGACGCGGAGCGGCCATCGAACTTTTCGGACGGGCACAAGCTGGGGAAGGTCCCCCGGCTGCAAAAAATCCATTTTTCAACCACAGATCCATACAGCAATTTTTCATTTCTGATCGGTGTCCATCAGTGTTCATCTGTGGTTTACTCTCATGGACAGTATCCAGCGTCTCAGCAGGTTCTTACATCTAAGCCTCAGCCTTGGAAGCGATGTGATCTGGATGCCATTCGGCCTCTCCCCAAATCACCGGTCCAACCCAATTCGCCGGTCTTGGGAAATGCGCGACCTCACGCCGTACATTGGTGAAACCCGCAACCTCCATTGCCTGACCCGTCGCACGCGTAAGATGGCAGTTGCCCGCCACCAACTTCCAAAACGGCTCGATCACCCGCAGTGCCCGGCGATGCCGGGGGTGGGTCCAAGGGCAGACATGCTCCATATACAGCAGCTTCCCGCCGGGAACCAGGACTCGACGAATCTCGGCGAAAACGGCAGCAGGGTCCCCAACGGAACAGAGGACCAGGGTCGAAACGATTGCATCGCACGATGCATCCGGTAGATCGATGGCCTCCGCCGACCACGGCTCAATGCGACACCGACCGCCCAAAACCGTCTCCGCTCGGGCCGCCAAAATCTTGCGCATCGAACCGTCCGGCTCACAGAGAATAAGCTCTCCAACCCGGTCCCCGTAATACCGCAGGTTCGCTCCGGTCCCGCCGCCAATCTCCAAGACCCGCCCTGAGGTGCCCCTCAATAGCTTGTCCCGGATCGGACCCAAAAACCGCAGCTCCAGCGACGACATCATGCGATCATACGCCCTGGCTCGAACAGCTGAGAACATTCCGCCCTTTCTGTCTGAAGGGGACCCCGACCCCGATCTTGCTTCGCCATCTACCTTTAGGACTGCGTTTGGTGAGAAAAGTCTTGCCACAGAGATCACCGAGAACACAGAGGCGTAAGCCCGTTCCCATCTCAAAGCAACCCGCCTGAAGTGGCGGCTGTCTCGTCGATGGCAAAAGAAAGAACCTCTCTGTGAACTCTGTGCCCTCTGTGGCTAATCCCGTCCCCAAACGCACGCTCCATCATGCGTCGCCTCCAGGCAAGGGTTGCCGATCAGTCCGATCATTGTCTGAATCGGTGTCGGTATCGGTATCGATCCCTGCGCTGTATGGCGCCTGATCCTCTCGGCACCGCAACAATACGGTTGAACTACCCGGTTTCTCGTGTCCGAATCCCATCCCGCGTTCTTACGATACCGATCCCGATAGCGACCCCGACCCCGATCTTGCTTCGCCATCTACCTTTAGGACTGCGTTTGGTGAGA
>CALLYA010000214.1 GCA_937875495.1 uncultured Verrucomicrobiota bacterium | reverse complement strand
GAATCGACGGAATCGACGGAATCGACGGAATCGACGGAATCGACGGAATCGACGGAATCGACGGCAAGCAACCTTCGGCCTGGAATCGCCGTGCGTAAACGTCCACGGCCCACCATCGCCCAAAACCTTCGACCCATCGTCGAGCCTGTCCGCCACGGTCTGCGCGAAACCGATACCGGACAAAACCCTTGATATTACAGGGGGGTTTTACGAGTATGCGGTTTCCATGAGCCCCGAAGCCGAGTCCGATCGCGCCCCAGGCACAATCTAAATTTCCTCCCCTCGCCGCTATGAACGACACTCCATCCAGGACCGATTCCCGAGACCGACTCTGGCCCATTGGCACCACCCTGGCCTTTGTTCGCCCCCCGGACAGCAAGAACCGGCCTTCGCCCTTTTTTACCACCCTCCTGGAGGAACGGTTGCGGATGGCGCTCCCGCACGGTCGCAGCCTCTGGTTTTCAAGTCCACAAGGGACTGTGCTCCAATTCTCAGAAATCCTGACCGACGGAATGACGCTCGTCTGGAACAGCGGCGAGCAGTTCTTCGGCTTTGCACAATGGGTGTTCGTGCATCCACGCTGCATCGTGGGGCGCCTCTCACCCGGGATCCAATTGAACCTCCAGGGTCGATCCGACCCTCAGAGCCGCGTGGAGGCAAGCAACCTGATCGTCCACACCTCCCCGAACGATCAGGTCGTTCTCCGTTGCCTCGAGGCGACGGACGGGTTTCGGTTCAGCATCGTCTGGACGGAAGGCCGATTGGAGTCGGCCATCACCCAATCCAGCAAACTGCTTCGGGTGGATCTCGCCGCGTACTACCAACGCAGCCGACAAGGCGTGGAACGTTTCGGAGAATTCCTCTTTCCAGAAGCCCTGGAGACGCGCAATCGCCTATCCACGATCAGCCACTTGCGAGGCTGTACCTATGCCGTTCTCAACAACGGCGCTGATTACCTACGCCGCCCACTATCCCAAGCCCTCGAACGCCACTCCGCCGGTTTGGACCTCCTACCCTTGGCCTGGTCGGAGCTCAACCCAAGGATCGCCGCTCAGATCGCACAGACCCAGCTGCGGTTGCAGAAAAAAGACGGCCGCATCCCGATGCTCGGACTTGGAGCCGACATGATCGGCTGCGGCCATCTCCCCGCTCCTCCGATGCTAATTTGGACCCTTGAGCAACTGCAGAAGCGGGGGGCGGTCAACAATCCCGAGAATGTGTTTCCCCAGCTGGTCTGGTACGTCAACTGGCTCAAGTCCAAGGCCTGTGCCACCACCGCGGACGGAAGGCCACTGCTCAACACCACTCCGTGGGAAGAGGACGGCGGCCTTCGCCTTTTTCCGGAGGGGGAAGCTTGGCGTTGCACAATTCTCGCACTGGAGTTGAGGGCCTACCTGGATCTGGCAAAGCAATTGGGAAAGACGGGGGCGCCGCATCAGCAGGAGTTCGCCGAACAGCTGACGCGCGTCGACACATGGCTGGAACAGACCGCTGCTCCAGGATCCGCCGAAGAGGCTCTCTGCTTCCTGGCCTCCCGAGGCAATACCGTCCCACCCCCATCATGGAAGGGCCGCAAGCCCCAAGCCGACTGGGGAATCGATGCGTTCTCGGCCCCCCTGGAACAGTGGCTGATTCCACTGCTCACAGCAAAGCTCATGACCATAGGGAACCCGAAGCTCCTACCCTGGAACCGCTGGGTCAGGGACCTGTTGGCCCAGTGGGCCCAGGCAATGGAGGCAACCGGGGATTCCAGCCGGAAACCGGCTCCGGCGACGTCGGAACCTACCACCCCGCCAGCGGCAGAATCCAAATGGAATGCGGGCGCAATCCAGTTCTGGGAAGAGACGGAATCGGCCCCTCCGCATGCCGCTGCCCTCCCCTCACCCTGGATCGCCATCGCCCGGGGAGCTTCTGTCACTGCTCAGAAACAGAAAAAACGGACGCAATTGCCCCAGCCGCCGGCCATCCCGATCGTCCCCGCCGCAACCCCGCACGGCGAACCGATCTCAAGCGGGCGCGGGCGGGCGGGCCGCAAACCCGGTCGGCGTAGACAACGCCGCCCCCAGACGATCACACGCCTGGTCCCCATCGCACTCCTTGTGGCGGTCCTGGCGGGCGGGATTCACCTGCTGGTGCAAAACCGCTACCGGGAAGTTGATCCCTCGGAATTCGCAGGACGTGCACTGCAGATCGCGGAGATCTACGATCGCCCCGAAGAAGCCCTCGAAATGCTTGCGGATGCGCCCCAGGATCACCCTGCGATTCTTGCAGCCACAGCCCAGATCTACATCACCAGCCTAGCCAACCCGGGCAAAGCCATGGAACTGCTCGAGGCGCATCCTGCAATCCCGGAGAATCTTGAAGGAGCACCGCAAGCCTTGGTCGACCTCTACAACCTCGCACGCGCAGGTTCCGGCGCCGACGACACCGGAGATCAGGGCGGGCCCCAAACTCCACCAACACTCATCCCTTAGGGCCCACCCTCCAGCGCCTCGGCCACCGCGGAATCAAACGCCCGGTCCGTTCGCGATAGCGATCGTACTCAGCCCCGAACCGGGCACGCAACATCGCCTCTTCCCGCCCCACACGACCGGTGTACAACAGGCCAAGCCCAAGCAAGACCAGGGGACCGCCAAGCCAATTGTGCACCATCAGGGTCTGTCCGATGGCCCAGAGCCAGTGGGCGGCATACATCGGATGGCGGATCGTTGCGTAGACACCGGTATGAACCAGCGCCTGATCGGGGGTCAGCGACAAGCCGGCAGACCAGAAACGCCCGAGTTGAGCGTGGCCCGCGACAAGCAGAACGAGCCCAGCCAGGAGAAAGAGCGACCCGATCCCCCGCGTCATCGAAGACAGGGGGAAACTCGCCCAGTCAACCCAGGTGGTGAACCAATATAGCAACGCAGCCGCCTGGGCAATACCCCAGATCCCCATCCCCAAGGCGACCCGCCTCGGCTCTCGATGCAGTTCGGGCGTCTTCGAAAGCGGCCGGTTCAGCAAAAAAGCCCGCGGCATCCCGAGGAGGCACCCCAATCCAATCCCATACAACACCCCCCAATAACCATCCATAGCCCGAACCCTCCTATGACCTCGGCCGCCCGCCTGCATTCATGTCATCATCACAACAATACGGTTGCGGCACCCGGTTTCTCATGTCCAAATCCCATCCCGCGTCCATTCGATATTAATTCCGATAGCGACCCCGAGCCCGAGCTTTCTTCGTCCTTGACCTTTTCCGACAGGCTCTGGCGAGGAATGTCTTGCCACAGAGGTCACAGAGAACACAGAGGCGCAAGCCATTTCCCATCTGATATTACCCCGGCTGAACCCGCCGATGGCAAAAGGAAGAATCTCTCTGTGAACTCTGTGCCCTCTGTGGCTAAAGATCCTCCGAAAGAGCACAATTCCTTTGGCCTCAGCCTCCAGGCAATAGCTCCCGATCAGTCCGATCAGTCCGATCAGTCCGATCAGTCCGATCAGTCCGATCAGTC
>CALLYA010000213.1 GCA_937875495.1 uncultured Verrucomicrobiota bacterium | reverse complement strand
GGAGGTATCCCGCAGAGATCGCAGAGGGCGCAGAGGGGTATTGGGAGGGGGGAAATGGGACTTACATCGGAGCCGTTTTCAACAACTGCCTTGGTCTACTGAATCGGTATCACTGAAAATAACCCCAAAAAGTAGGCTGCAGAGCATGGAACCTACCCACCCCGATAGGTTGGTCGAAAACGTCACCGCGCCCTCTGCGGGAGGCTTCCCGGGTCCGGATCGGGAGGTGAGGTTGAGAATGCAGCTACCTTTTCGGACGGGCTCTAGCCTGTGTGGCCGATCACGGTGGGCGATTCCGGTCTGAACAGGATAGGGTGTGCAGGGCGGCGCGGGGCGCCCTGGGCAGGAGCAATTCGTGGGCAGTCCTTGCTTGATGCGACGCTGGAGCTCTGTCTATATTTGCGTCTTTCCCTCTGTGCCTTGGAAAAGGAGTGCTGAACCATGTCCACGCTATTGATTGCCTTTGGCGCGTTTTTTGGCTATTTCATTGCGTACCATACTTACGGACGCTGGCTGGCCCGAAAGGTATTTTCGATTGACCCGCAGGCGCATGTGCCCTCGCAGGATTTGAAGGACGGGGTCGACTATGTGCCGACCAAGAAGATTGTGTTATTCGGGCACCACTTCACTTCAATCGCGGGGACGGGTCCGATCGTCGGGCCTGCAATCGCGATCTTTTGGGGATGGTTACCGGCGCTTTTATGGGTCTTGTTTGGGGCGATCTTTGTCGGTGCGGTGCATGACTTCGGCTCGCTGGTGGTCTCGCTGCGCAATCGCGGACAATCGGTGGGTGAGATCGCGGGGCGCCTGCTCAACCCGCGTGTGCGGTTGGTGTTTTTCTTCATCCTGATTTTCACTTTGGTGATTGTTGTTGGGATCTTCGGCCTGGTGATTGCGGCGATCTTTACCATGTATCCCGAGACCGTGATGACGGTCTGGTTTCAATTGCCTCTGGCGATTGGGATTGGGTATTGGGTTTACAAGAAAAACGGCGCGCTTCTGATCCCCTCGGTGATTGTGGTCTCGATCATGTATGGCCTGATCTATGTGGGCGCCTATCTCTTCCCGGTCACGCTCAAGCCGATTGCGGCCTTGGGTTCGCTGGGCACACCGGTTGTGATCTGGACGGTCCTCCTGTTGATCTATTGCTATTTCGCGTCGGTCCTTCCGGTGTGGATGCTTCTGCAGCCCAGAGACTTCATCAACAGTATGCAGCTCGCGCTCGCGCTCGTATTCCTAGTGGGCGGGGTACTTGTGACCGGCTTGAGTGGTCGGGCCGACTTGGCTGCGGTTGCGCCTGCCATCAATCTCACTATTCCCGCGGACGCCCCGCCGGTATGGCCGTTTCTGTTCATCACCATTGCATGTGGGGCATGCAGCGGATTCCACTCGATGGTATCCAGCGGGACATCCAGCAAGCAATTGGCCTGTGAACCGCACGCACAGTTCGTGGGTTACGGGGCGATGTTGATGGAAGGTGTCCTGGCGGTCCTGGTGATTGTGGCGTGCACAGCCGGAGTTGCGATGGGCAAATTCGACCGGCAGATCGACCTGGAGCATCCGGCGGGGTATGCGTATGTGGCGCATCTGGAAGAGGGAACCGGTGACCAGCTGACCGGTGGTGCAGCCTGGCGTGCGCGCTATCCGACCGATGGGAAATGGGCTGATTTCACATTGGCCCAGCAGGTTCGTTCATTTGTGGAAGGCGGTGCTAATCTGCTGAGTAGCATCAGGATCCCGCTGAAGATGGGGATTGGGATCATGGCGGTCTTGCTGGCCTGTTTTGCGGCGACGACCTTGGACACAGCGACCCGGCTTGCCCGCTATGTGGTGCAGGAATTGGGGGCGGAGTTAAAGATCCCGGCCTTATCGAATCGCTATTTCGCAACATTGCTTGTGGTCTTGGTCAGTGGCGCGCTGGCGATGTATCCGGGCCCGAACGGTCCGGGCAGTGGTGGGTTGATCCTTTGGCCGCTGTTTGGGGCGACCAACCAGCTTCTGGCCGGTTTGGCATTTCTTGTCATCGCCTTTTTCCTTTGGCGCAGGGGACGACCGGTCTGGATGGTGGTGATTCCAGGGATGTTTATGCTCCTGATTCCGGGCTGGGGGATGCTGCATGCCATCCTGTTGATGTGGGCTCCCTGGTTGGAAGGCGGTGGCAAACCGGTCTTGTTCGTCATGGGCTCACTGATTGTGTTTCTGCAGATTTGGATGTTGACGGAGGCGGTCATTCTTTGGCCGCGCGTTCGCGGTCGGCTGGAGGAAATCCTCCCACCGATTGCGCCTCGGACCGGCCCGGAGGCCGAAGGCGGGCGTGCCTGTTGAGGGTGAAACGGGTCGCACCCCGCTGGAGGGATTTCGGCGGGGTGTGGAATACCGTTTGTCGAAGCTTGGAATCTTGCCTAGGTTGATCACATGACAAACAAACCAGTCGTTAGTGAATCCCCGAAGGAATCGGTGCAGAAATGGAGCGCCCTGGCGCTCTGGGAGGAAGTTGCGAACAGTCTGACTCACGGGCTCGGTCTGATCGTCAGTATCGTCGGGCTTGTGATTCTGGTAGTCCATGCGGCCCGGTACGGTGGTCCCCTACACGTGACGGTCTGTTCGATATATGGGGCAACACTCGTGCTGCTCTATCTCTCCTCCACCCTTTATCATTCCTTCTCCGGAAATCCGCGATTGCGGCATCTCTTCAAGGTTTTCGATCACTCGGCGATCTACCTCCTGATTGCCGGGTCCTACACGCCCTTCACCCTGATCGCCTTACGCGGCGGCTGGGGGTGGTCGCTCTTCGGCGTGGTCTGGGGGATTGCCATTGCTGGAATCTGCTTCAAGGCTGGGTTCGTCAACCGGTTTTACGTCTTTTCGACGATCCTGTACCTGGCGATGGGCTGGATTGTGGTGCTCGCGATCAAGCCATTGATTGCTGCCCTACCGCCGGGCGGGCTCTGGTTGCTGGTTGCCGGTGGGGTTGCCTATTCGATTGGCACGCTCTTTTACGGCGTTTTCAGGTTCCCGTTTCATCATGCGGTTTGGCATCTGATGGTCGTACTCGGGAGCCTGTTCCACTATTTCGCGGTCCTGTTCTTCGTGCTGCCGCGCGGTTGATGCCGGCCCGGCCCATGGAGATCAAGGGGTGCTGGAGAGTGTATAGGCGAGGTATGCCTGAATGATGGCTGGGCCGCACAGCATATAGAGGTATGCGCCGAGGGCTAGGTACGGTCCGAACGGGATTGCTGTGTCGCGGCGTGCCTTGCGAAAGAGAAGCAGGATCAGACCGACGATACTGCCCACGACCGATCCGACCACGAGCGCGAAGAGCGGGGCTGCCGGGCCGAGGAAGGCGCCTACGGCGGCGAGCAGTTTCACGTCACCCATTCCCATCGCCTCTTTTTTGAAGAGGGCGGTGCCTGCGATGGCGACAAGAAAGAGGCCGCCGCCGCCGAGGACGATTCCCGCAACGGACCGAAGCAGGCCGGAGAGGTGGGTTTCCGCCCGGATCACCTCGGGGAAACAGAAAGCGACGATCAATCCGACGGCTACCCCGCCCAGGGTGATCTCGTCTGGGATGATGTAGTGGAAGAAATCGATGAATGTGGCGACGATCAGGCCGGCGGTGACCAGGAAGAAGAAGGGGAAGACGCGGATGTCTGGGTTTTGCCACCAGACGGCGAAAAAGAAGATGCCGGTGATCATCTCCACCAGCGGATAGAGGCTACTGATCGGTGCCGAGCAATAGCGGCAGCGACCTCGGAGCCACAGCCAACTCACGACGGGGATGTTGTCGAACCAGCTCAAGGGGTGATCGCAGTTGGGGCATGCCGACGGGGGAAAGACGACGGATCTCTCCCGGGGTAATCGATATATGCAGACATTGAGAAAGCTGCCGACGATCAAGCCGGTCAGAAAGACGACCGAACCGACAAACAGAGGTGGGAGGAAATCGTCGTAAGGGTTCATGAGTATTGGTTCACGAATGGAATTATCGGGAGACGACAGGCGCACCGAGCCTCAATAGGCGTATCCTCAGCGAGGATGCCTGTTTTCGCAACCCTAATCTCCGCCTTCGCGGCCGTTTGGCTCCCCTTGGCAGGTTGCTGCGCAGGGGGTATCCTGACCGGAGGCCGTCCGAAAGGTAGATGGTGATGCAAGATCGGGTCGGGGTCGCTCTCGACCTCGGTATCGAAAGAACGCCGGATGGGATTCGGAGACAAGAAACCAGGTATGCAACCGTATTGTTACGGTGCTGAGAAACTCGGCAGCGAAGTTTGAGCGGTCCATGAGGGCCAGGTGCCAACCAGAACGTGACTCGATTCCGATCCCGAAATTCAGACCCCGAACCCGATTCCGACTATGATCTGACTGATCGGCAACTATTTTCTGGAGGTGGCGCCTGAAGGAACGGAACCTTTTCGGATGACCTCTGACCGATCCAGGCATCCTTTCCTATGGCGTTGAGTTGTGATCTCATCGCATTACGATCCGGACCCGATCCATGAAGAAATCATCCCACCGATTGAAAGACATCTTAGTGCGCCGCATATACGCACTCTTGGAACTGCTGCCCGAGCGCCTCAGTGCCAAGCTCAAAATTCTCGGCAACGTACTGGTGCATGATTGGCGGATGAACGCCTTTGGCTACCCCGATTATTTTTTCGAATTCAGGGAGCTTACGCCGCCAGAGATCACCGGTCGGCTGGAGGGACTTGATGCCCGCTCGATTGCGGCCGTCCATCGGTATATTGCGTTACAGCAACTATGTTACACGGATCAGCCCAATCGCCTTTTCTACAACTGGACCGGGTTCATTTCATCCGCTGAGCGACGCCAGGGGGAGCGGCAGATGCGTCAGCTCAGGCGATTGCGACGCAGGCACGGTCTGAGCCGATGCGACTCGGCGTCGCTGGTCCATCACCATGGCATAAAAACGCTCTCTCCGCCCCAATTGGAGCGGGTTCGGGGTCGGATTTTCATCGACGCCGGTGCCTGTGCGGGCGACTCGACCCTGGCATTTCTGCCGTATGCGCCCTCCAAGATCCTTGCCTTCGAGCCGTCGCCCTCCAACCGTGCCGAATTCCAGGCGACGATGCGACGCAACAGGGTTGGGACCGATCGCTATGAACTGATCGGGGAGGGGCTGAGTGCATCCGAAGGCGAAGTCGCCTTTGAGGATCTGGGGGATGGCACCAACAGGTTGACCGGTGCCGGTTCGGTGCGGGTGCGGGTCCGCCCTCTGGATACGTGGGCCCGTGAGCGGGAGGCCGAGATCGGCGTGATCAAGGCGGACGTCGAGGGCATGGGCTTGGAGTTGGTTCGCGGTGCGATCGAGACGATTCGCAAAGACCTGCCGATCCTGAGCATCGGCATCTATCACAACCGGCAGGAGCTCTTCGGGGTCTACGAGTTGTTGCGATCCTTGGAGCTTCCCTATGACTACCGCATTCTATCGCTCTGTTTTCCCTGGGAGAATTTCGATCTCACGTTGCTTGCTGTCCCAAGGGTTTGATGGTGGTCTGACGGGCCCTGATCATTCGCGGTCCACCTCGGTCGGGTTGCCGTAGACCGCCTGTTGGAGGGCATCGCGCATGACGGTGACCGGTGCGGGACGACCGGTCCACAACTCGAGGGCAAGCGCGCCTTGATGCAACAGCATGCCGAGACCGTTGGCGGCGCGCATTCCGTTTCGGGCCGCGATTTCGAGGAACGGTGTTACGGCTGGGCGGTAAATCAGATCGATTGCCGCGGCTGGTGGCTGGAGCCAGGAGGGTTGGATGGGGCAACCATCGCCGGGGTGGAGTCCCAGCGAGGTGCATTGAATGACGAGATCGGCTTTCGCCAAGGCCTTCTGGAGCCTCGGGTCTTCGGTCGTCGAGGTCTCGACCGTGAAATCCGGGAAATGTTCCAGGAGCTCTCCTGCGAGGGCATTGGCTTTGTCCAGGGAGCGATTGGCCAGGAACAGGCCGGCTGCCTGTTCCTCGGCGCACTGCATGGCGACGGCCCGACCAGCGCCGCCGGTCCCCAGCAGGACGATGCGCAGGCCTTGCAAGTGGAGGCCGAGATCTTCCTGCAGCCCTCGGGAAAAGCCTGGCCCATCGGTGGACGAGCCAAGCAGACGTCCGTCCACGACTTGGATCGTGTTGATCACCCCAAGGCGCTGGGCGCTTGGTGCGATCTCGTCCACGAATCGAAACCCTGCGGCCTTATGTGGAACCGTGAGATTGACGCCGGGAATGCCGAGGGCTGGGAGTGCTCGAACGGCCGCAGCCAGGTTGTCCGGACGGACGTGGAAGGGGAGATAGACCCAATTCATGCCGAGGTGCCGAAAAGCGGCGTTGTGCATGGCCGGGGAGGCGGTATGGGCGACCGGATCGCCGAATACGCCGACGATGCGGGTGTTTCCGTCGATGGGATAGGCCATGGTGGGGACGTCTTTGGCTGGTGCGGGATTGGGTGGGGAGTGCGATGGACCGGAGGGGAGGCAAGGAAAACCCCGGGCCAACCTTGAGTGTGGTCGGCCTCGGGGTTTCCTGAAGGACCTCAGGGCGTGGTACCGGTGGCCGCTTGATCCTTGGGCTGGCGGATCGGGTGTTCCGCCTCATAGAGGAAACGGTTGATGGCGTGGAGGTAGGCCTTGGCGCTCGCCTCAATGATGTCTGTACTGGCGGCTTTGCCCGGGATCAGCCGATCGTTGCCTGCGAATCGAGCCTTGAGGGAGACCTCACCCAGGGCGTCCTTACCCATGGTGACGCTTCGAATTGAGTACTCAACGAGCCGGCCTTCGACACCGGTGATGCGCTCGATGGTATTGAGGGCGGCATCGACCGGGCCGTCGCCACAGGCCGCGTCCTGTTGGAGGTCGGCATTGCTCTTTTTCAGGCGCACGGTCGCCGTCGGTACGACGCCCGCTCCGCTGGTCGCTGAGAGGTAATCGAGGGTGTAGGTTTCGGGGATTTCGGACATCCCATGCTCCGCCAGCGCGATCAAGTCCTCGTCATAGATGAGCTTCTTTTTATCGGCCAAGGCCTTGAATTGGATGAAGGCCTTTTGGATCTCCTCTTCGTCCAACTGATAGCCGAGATGCTCCAGGCGCGCACGGAAGGCGTGGCGGCCGGAGTGCTTCCCGAGGACCAACTCGGTCTGGGTCCACCCGACGGAGGCGGGATCGATGATCTCGTAGGTGCTGCGCTCTTTAAGCAGGCCGTCCTGATGGATGCCGGCCTCGTGTGCGAACGCGTTTTGTCCGACGATCGCCTTGTTGCGTTGTACGACCATACCGGTCAAATGGCTGACCAGTTTACTCGTGCGCACGATCTCCTCAGTCTTGATGTCGGTATGCACGGTGAAGTGATCGTGGCGGGTCTTGATTGCCATGGCGATCTCTTCGAGCGAGGCATTGCCGGCACGCTCACCGAGGCCGTTGATGGTACATTCCACCTGACGTGCCCCGGCCTCGATCGCGGCCAGGGAGTTGGCCACGGCCAGGCCGAGATCGTTGTGACAGTGCACGCTGATGATGGCGCGCTCGATCCCGTTGACATGGTCGAACAGGTATTTGATCAGGTCCCCGAATTTAGAGGGCAGTGCATAGCCGACGGTATCGGGAATATTGACGGTCGTGGCACCTGCGTCGATGACGGCCTGCACCACCTCGGCCAGGAACTCAGGCTCGGTTCGCGAGGCGTCTTCGGGGCTGAACTCCACATCTGAGACATAGGAGCGTGCGCGCTCGACTCCGGCGACGGCCCGGCGAATGATCTCCGGGCGCGCCATACGCAGTTTGAATTGGCGATGGATTTCACTGGTCGCCAGGAAGGCATGGATGCGTGGCCGGGGATTGCCTTCGATCGCCTCTGCGGCGCGATCGATATCTTTGTCGATGCAGCGCGCGAGACCGGCGATGATCGGTCCCTGAATCTCACGCGCGATCGCCTGTACCGCTTCGAAGTCACCGACCGACGAGATGGGGAAGCCCGCCTCGATGACATCGACACCGAGGCGAGTGAGTTGACGCGCGACCTCGAGTTTCTCCCGGAGGTTCATGCTGGCGCCGGGGCACTGCTCACCGTCGCGCAGAGTGGTATCGAAAATGACGATCCTGTTGGGGTCTACCTCTTGGTTCATCGCTGCATCCTCATCCATTCTTTGTGATTGTGGCGGCCGGTGGCCTGCCACTCATTCCATGGGTTCATTGAACTATACGTGTACGGGGATTTTGACCGGAATGGGCGGGCTGGCGACGTGCTGTGCGCCGGCACCCTTGGCCACGGCAATCTTGCCCGTTCGGGTGAGGGCAAGGATTTCGTACTGTTGCATCAGGGCGATAAAGGATTCGACCTTGTCCTCGTTCCCGGTGATTTCGATCGTGATGGCGGTCGGCTGAACGTCGACGATATTGCCCTTGAAGAGGTCGGCGATCTGGACGACTTCCGTCCGGTTCCTCGCGTCGACGACGACCTTGACCAGGACAAGTTCACGATTGATGAACTCACTGCCGGTGAGATCCTCGACCTGAATCACGTTCACCAGGCGATTCAGCTGTTTGTCGACCTGTTCTAAAGTGCGATCATCACCGCGGACCACGATGGTCATCATGGAGATATTCGGGTCCAACGTCGGGCCGACGGTCAGGCTGTCGATGTTGAAGCCACGTCCGCTGAACATGCCTGCGATACGGGCTAGGACGCCGAATTTGTTTTCGACCTGAACTGAGATGGTGTGTTTCATGGTGTTGGCTGCTCCAGCGGGTGGCGTTGGCTTGGGGTGCTCGGATCCCGACTCGCACGGGTCCGTATCGGATGTCATTGTCGGGTTGAATTGAATCATGATGGTTCCAACCAAGGTTACGGATACGCAATCGCACGGAATGAATAAAGGCGAGAGACAAAAAATCCCATCGGCCTTGGGTCCACGTTGGCGCGATGGGCGTTCCTGATTGCTGATTGCTGCGACGTTGGGGGAGAGAAATCGTCCGGTCGAATCAGCCTTAGAGGGAGGCGATTTTCGCAAAAACCGCGTGCCCACCGCGCCGGGCTAGGCCTAGTAGGCCCGCCGGTACGGCTACCTGGGGTACAAGCACGCGTAGCCCCTGCGAGTTCTGAATCGGACGCTTCATTGTGCTGATTTGTTTAGCATTGAAGCCGATGGTTGTCAATCAACTCCTTTCCATCTTGAACTCGTCCGAGCACCCCTAGGCGCCTCTGCATGTGAGAATCCGGTTCCAGATGGGGAGGATTCTTGCAGAGGCGCAGAGCCCGCAGGGGGGGGCAACGGAGTATCAGTTGCCACAGAGGGCTCAGAGTTCACAGGGAGACTCTTACTTTTGCCATCGACGAGACAGCCCCCGCTTCAGCCGGGTTGCTTTCAGATCGAGGCTGTCCGAATGGGATGATGGCGGAGCAAGCTCGGGGGCGTCCGAAAAGGTATCCGCTTTCCCAACCTGCCCTCCCCATGCCCATCCGGAAAGCCTCCCGCAGAGGGCGCAGAGGCGCGGTGGCGTTTTCGAGCTGGCTTGGGGGGGAGGGTCAATGCTCAAATCCCTGCCTTTGGGGGAGATTAATTAGATTTACCGTTTCCAACCAACCAAGCCTGTTGCAGGAATTACCTCAACCCCACAAGCAAACCTCCCCATTCCCCCTCTGCGCCTCTGCGCGAGTTCTCCCTCATCCGGAGCCACAGTGCCTTCAGCGATGCCCCAATGGGCTTTTCGGACGGGCTCTAGCTGGGCGTTATCCGAAAAGGTAGCCGCATTCTCAACCTGACCTCCCCATCCGGACCCGGAAAG
>CALLYA010000212.1 GCA_937875495.1 uncultured Verrucomicrobiota bacterium | reverse complement strand
CGAAAAGGTCCATAGCGAAGCAAGCTCGGTATCGGTATCGAAATCGCTATCGACGGCAAGCGTGATTCGGCGTGGAATGTTCGAATATTCATACCCCGCGGCCAAAGGTGAAGCCACAATGGACCTCCGACCTCTCTTCATCTCCCATCTGGGTTTGTCTGCGGATCAGCTGGGTTGGGCGCGCAGCATGACGACGCCGTAGGCGGGGATATGGATGGTGCCTGACTCGGGTTCCAGGGGTTGCTCGGACAGATCGGTTCGATGGAGGGTCATTGGCGATAGGCCATCGCCCCAATTGATGGTTACGTCTCGGTTCTGATCACTCACTCCGAACAGCCGGAGGATCAATGCCTTGCCGTCTTCGCTCGGTTTGACCGTCTCGATCAGGACATGCTCATCGGAGATTTGCAGGAGCTGGGGTGTCGGTGGTCGGTTTGGATCGGCGGGTGCCACGAGGAGTGGACGTGTGGTTTCGATTCCGAAGCGAGCGGTCTCAGCTGGGTCGAATTCATCCTGGTGCGGGCGCAGTGCGTAACGGAATGTGGTACGCCCCGGCTGATCGGCTTTGTAGTTGGTGTGCCAATGGTTGTTTTGGGCCCAGGAATAGAGGGTTTGGGAGTCCAACGACTCGGTCATCCACTGATCGAACGGGACAGAGCCCAGGAGGTTGGCGGTGATGGCACCGATCTGCATGAGCGGGGCGTCGAGGGGGGCACAGGTGACCCCGGCGTTTTCGTTGGAGACGTCGATCCAGCGCTGCACGGTGTACCAATTGCGGTTGGCCCCATCGAGCTGGTCGATGTTCGGCCGCACGCTTCCCCAAGGGGTTTCCATACGAATCTGGCCATTGGGAACCTTGAATCCGAAGCCGAAGTGGATGGCGTCCTTTTCGCGGACGCTCAATCGATCGACGTGGTTGATCAGCTCCACGCGATTGAGGCCGTGGATCAGGCGCACCTGTCGAACGAGCTGTTCGCAACCGGGTGCGTCGGAAGTGATCTCGACGGTTGCGACGATCGGGCCTGGATCGACCACCCGGATTGTGACTGGACCGTTGGGTTGTGCGTCTTCGGGATCGACCCCGAGCAGGTATCGATAGTCGTTGATTTGAACAGGCGCCTTCGGGTCGACGAAGTCATCGGCGAATCCACTGACATGGAGGTGTGCGATGGCGCCGGTCTCGGGATCGAGTTCAAGGGTGAGTTCCCCGTTTCGCATGCGGTTACCCCCGACCCAAGCCCGGCCTTTTGCCGGGGTGGCCTGCTGGGTGAGCTTGTATCTTCTGGCTGCGAACGGCGGGACATCTTCGGCCAGGAAAACGAGGGAGCCGTCGGCCAGGCGCTGAGTTGGGACGGGGCGATTGTCCGAGTCGAGGACCCCCTTGCACGACCAATCGGCCGGTATCGTGGCCAGGTCGGTACGTGGCCATTGGGTGGTATTGAAGACGTCGAAGAATTCAATAGGTGCAGCATCCGCGGGTGATGGCGGGAGTGCCTGCGCGAGCAGATCGTGGGATTGCCGCTCGGCGTCCAGGGCGAATGCCTGTTTGACGCGCCACTGGTCGAGTGTGAAGGGGCTGTCCGGCTCGGAGATACTGCACCAGGCACCCCAGGTGTGCTCGCTGTACAGGAGCACGTTCTTCCACGCCTCGGCGAAGGCGGCAGCGGGGTAGGTCTGCGGGGTGCGCATTGCGAAGAGGGCGGTTGCCTGGGAGAGGCGGTCGGCCGATGCGCGGTTCATGCCTGTTTCGCGTGCGGTCGATGCTGCGCCGTCTTCCCAATAGGGGGTCAGGTCGCCAGCGGCGGTGGGGATACGGTCTGCGTACTGTTGTTCGAACCGGCGGAAGAAATCGCCGGCCAGGCCGATAGCGACGGTGGGTGCCGCGTATTTTTCGTTCCAGGCAACGACCTTTTCAGCGGTCTGTTCATCCGGCGGCGCGTTATCGACGGCGCCGGAGTCCCAGCGTCCGACCCAAAACATAAAGGATGAGCTGTATGGGAACTCGGAATCCCGCAGGTCATCGATGTGTGCGAGCAGGTGTGTCTCCATATCCCCATGGTGCCAGTAATTATCGACGACCCAGCAAAGGACCTTCTCTTGACCGCTTTGGGCTTCCCAATAGAAGGGTTTGTTGTCCCAGACATGGATCCGGCCGATTCGATCGGTGTAGTTCGGGCCGATGGCGAAGTACTTGACGCCTGCCTGCGCCATGATCGGGACCATGCCCCAGGTCCAGCCGGGGACGTCGCAGATGGCGGCGGACTCGACCGGCACGCCGGTGAGGTTCGAGAGTTGTGCTCCGAAGGCGAGGCACTGGGCGAGTTCTTCGGGGCGGCAGAGGGCGGTCAGCATATTCCCGTAGAGTGCGTCCACGCCGATGTCGCCGCTACGGATCGCCTCGATGAGGCGGTCGTGCTGTTCGGGGGTGGCACGGCGCAGGTAATGGTCGAGGGACCAGACGGCCTCGGGATTCCATTTGAAGCGCATACCGCTCGGTTTATTGCGATCGGCCTCTGCGAGGCTCATTGCTTTGAGCAGGTGGTCGACCTGGATATCGATCACTTCGTCCTGGCGGTGGGTATATCCGATATCGACGTGTGAGTGGGGCAGGATCCAGATTTCGCGCAGGGGTGGGGGCCCGATTGTGAAGGCGCCGGTTGCGAGGGTTTCGCTCTCTGTCTGGAGGCTGAAATCGATCTCGGTTTCGACTTCAGAAGCGGGGAGCTTCAGGCGCACGGTCTGCAGTCCGTGTTGGAGTGCGACAGGCATATGTGTCCCGGCGGCGTGCAGGGTTGCATTGATCGCCTCACCGAGGTGACGCAGGGTGATCTCCACCGGTTGCTGGGGCCCGTGATCACCTCTGAGCCAGACGGGCGGGACGACGACTCTGATCGCGGCGGTCCCGGGGTTGACCTCATTGAGTACAGCACCGACGGGGGCTTCCAGGGCGATGGAATCAAACAGGACCCAGCTACCGGAGAGGGTGGTGATATGGATCTCGTTGAGGCCGGAGCGAAGCTGTTCGGATGGGAATGGGATGCTCCAGACGTGTTCCCGGCCTTGATCAGGCCGGCCCATAATGGAGGCATCGCCCGCGCCGTGGGGGAGGCTCTTTTCCCAGGTGTGGCCGTTGACAGCGACCTGAAGCCGGCTGGGTGCGCTCTGGTGGGTGTCGATCAAGTCGAGAACCAGGCGGCATTCGCCTGCTTGCGGCAAGGAGTTGAGGCCGAACAGGATGGAGTGGGTATGCTGTCGGTTTCCGGCCCAGGCATCGCCGGGGCCGGGGAGGACGTAAGGCCAGTCGTGTTGGGTGGCTGAGGTGCCGATGACGAAGAAGGGGTCCTCGGAATATTGGGCAAAGTCCTGGGGTGCGAGCGCAAACTCGCTGTTGTCGTTATCGCTGCGGCCGATGGTCCATACGGTCTCAGTGTCAGCGAGGGCGGTCTGCGAGGGCAGTGCGAGGGCCATCAGCAGGAAAGGGAGGGCGCCAAGGGTTTGAAGGAAGTCGTAGAGCATCGGTTCTCCGTTCTATAGGGATCTCGCGTCGAAGGCGGTCCTTGCGCATTGGGAATGCCGCCCGGTTCTGGTCCTTCCGCTCGTCTCAGTCGTCCTCACGGGTGAGTGGGTGGGGCGACTGGCGATCTCCGGGGGCCGGATCGGCACAGGCATCGATGGGCACCAACATGTCACCGATCTCATATAGGGTAAAGGTGAGAGCGGCGCCCGATTTTTTTTCGTATCTGATCCAAACCACGGCGTGCCGATCTTGGTTCGGCGGAATTGGAGTGTCAGCCGGAGCACGTCCGAAAAGGTAGCCGCTTTCCCATCCGGATCCGGAGAGCCTCCCGCAGAGGGCGCGGTGGCGTTT
>CALLYA010000211.1 GCA_937875495.1 uncultured Verrucomicrobiota bacterium | reverse complement strand
ACCCCGATACCGAACCCGATACCGATTTCGATTTCGATTTCGATTTCGATTTCGTCAGGCCCCAAACTGCATTTGAGGCGGTTTGTGGGCTGGGCTTGTTCCTCATGAGGCGATTGTTTTTTTGAGAGTTTTTGAACAAAACCCCTGGGTGGGGGGTCTCTTTCGATTGGGGAAAAGATCTTGATCTCGGAGGACGAGGTAGGCGAAGGTGACGGTCAAAGATTGCTACGGAACCATGAAGCCTTAGAGCCTGAAGGGCACAGCAGAAGATGAATAAATCGACAGGACGAGATACTCGGGCCCGCAAGCGGTGGGTTCGCCCTGCGGGATGGTTGTTGGTGGTAGTGCTTGCTGCTGCCGGCATGATGTCGTTTCAGTTCGGATTCCCTCCGGTTCGGCTTATGGAAGCGGTGGAAGTGGATGTCCAATTCTGCACCAGTTGCGGTGCTGCAAATGAAAAGGGCGCGACCTTCTGCAAGTCGTGCGGGCAGAGATTGGTGGTCCAAAAGGACCTCAATTTGAGCGTGACCGCGAAGAACACCCAGTTGTTCGCCGGTGATACCGGTGTCTCGGACGAGGTCGTTGGCGGCATGAGTCAGAACGCCAAGATGCAGCTCATCGAGTCTGGAACCGGCCGATACAAGGTACTGCTCAAGGGTGACATATTTCAGGTGGTCGCATGGGTGGACAAGGGTGCGGTCGGGGGTTCGGTCGACTCCGGATGGGATGTCAACCGGGAGATTGATCATCCGCTTGCGGCCGAGGAGACCAGTGCCTATTTGCATCGTTTCAAGCGTGACTTCGGCCAATTGATGAAATTGAAGACGTGGGGGCATCTGCTCTATCAGGGTGCGATCGAGCGCTATCGCCAGGCGTTGGAATACGAGAAGAGCAGCAACCCGGAGGAGCGGCAGAAGGCGCAGCGTCGGTTCCGGGATGCCGAGGACGAGCTCAACCGAGTCGATCTCTATATGCAGCGCAGGCGGATGAACGAACAATGAGCATGGATCGTGGAACGAAGTTCGGCTTCTGTGATCGATTTTTCTAGCAAGGAGAGCATCGAAATGTTTCTGAAGTTCCATCGAGCCCCTCAGCGGTTGTTCCCGGCGGGTCTATTGATTGTGCTTTTGTGTGCGATTGGGTTGGTCCTGATGCCGGTCCATGGGGACGACGTGCAGTATTGTCCTAAGTGCGGTACTGAGAATCCGTTGGATGCCAAGTTCTGTGTCAAATGCGGCGAGCCTTTGATGGAGGAGTTCATGCGGTTTATGCAGGTGACCGCACCGCGTGTGAACCTCTATTTAGGGGATGTGGGCAACGACATCATCATGGGCACGGCGGACAAGGGTACCGTGATGAACTACCAGGCGACCGGCAATGGCCGGTACAAGGGACAGCTGGGCGGTGCCGGGTTCTGGGTCTCGGTCTGGGTGGACAAGCCCTCAGTGAATCGGACGATGAACGACCCTCGGTCCGGTCCGGTCACGGGAAACCTGACGATGGCAGAAACCAGTGATCAGCTCGGACGGCACCGGCGTAACATTCTCAAGTTGGTCGAATTACAGAAGTACGGACACATCAGTTACCAGGGGACGATTCGCACGTACATGAACGCCTTAAAGGCGGAAGCCGAGGGAACCCGAGAGGCGCGGGAGCGCGCCAACCGCTATTGGGAGCGGGGTGACAAGATGAAGGCGGTACAGGACAAGTACCTCCAGGTCATCCAGGCACGTCCTGACATTGACGGTCGAATGATCACCCCGTGACGCTGCTGCTGGTTGGGACGGACGAATATGATGGGGCCGCATCTTTGGATGCGGCCCCTGTTGGTTTGGGCCGGTTTCTTCTGGGGTGGATGCCTTGTGTCATGGAGGCGCGGAAGGGTCGGTGGCCATGGTTTTGCTTTATAGGGCGGGTTCAGGTAGGTTTTGACGTCCCCTGATCGCGATGCCGGGATATGGGTTCGAACCGTGGCATCCTGCCAGGGTTCCGAGCAGAGACCATGTTCTGAAGCGGGAGCGTTGGATCTGTTGCCCCTCGCTCGCGAATCAAACTGCAAGGTCGGATTGTCTGGAGGATGGACCGAAATGGATCTCGCGGAATCAGAAGAGTATGAAGCGGTTTACGAACAATACTTCGACCCGGTGGAAGAGGTATTGGAAGACATTGCTGCGGGCAAGATTGTCATCGTGACGGATGCGGCGGATCGGGAGAACGAGGGTGACTTCGTCATGGCTGCGGAGAAGGCCACACCGCAGGCAATCAATTTTATGCTCAAGCACGGGCGTGGGCTCTTGTGTGTCCCTGTGACTCGGGAACGTCTGCGGGAGCTTGGGATTCCCTTGATGGTGGAGGGGCGACAGGATTCTTTTGGGACGGCATTCACGGTGAGCGTGGATGCGGTGGATGGATTACGCACCGGGATCAGCACGGCGGAGCGAGCACGAACGGTGCTTGATCTTGCGGATCCGGGCAAGGGCCCCAACGCCTTTTGTCAGCCGGGACATGTGAACCCCCTCGAGGCCAAGCCGGGTGGGGTGTTGTGTCGCGCAGGCCACACGGAGGCGGCGGTGGACCTGGCGCGTTTAGCGGGGTGTCAGCCGGCGGGTGCGATTTGCGAGATCCTGAAGGACGATGGGACGATGGCGCGATTGCCGCACCTGGTGCGCATGAAGGAGGAGTTAGGACTGAAGCTCTGTTCGATTGCGTCGTTGATCGAGTACCGCAGGCGGCGTGAAAAGCTGGTCGAGCGTGAGCGGGTGGTGCAGATGCCCACGGAATACGGCGCGTTTCAGCTCCACCTGTACCGGACCACGGTGGGTAACCAGCATCACATGGCGCTGACCATGGGTGATATCACCGACGGCACACCGGTCATCGTCCGAATGCATTCGGAGTGTCTGACGGGTGACGTTTTTGGATCGTTGCGGTGTGACTGCGGGCCTCAGCTGCACAACGCGATGAAGCAAATTGCGAGTGCCGGGCGCGGGGTATTGGTTTACATGCGTCAGGAAGGCCGTGGGATTGGTCTATCCAACAAGATTCACGCCTACCACCTGCAGGAGCAGGGGTATGACACCGTTGAAGCGAACCAGAAGCTTGGTTTTCGCAGTGACTTGCGTGAGTATGGACTGGGGGCCCAGATCCTGATTGACCTCGGAATCAAACGGCTTCGGCTGTTGACCAATAACCCCAAGAAAATCATTGGGCTGGAGGGTTACGGCCTTGAGGTCGTGGAGCAGCTCCCGATTGTGGTTTCACCCAATCCTTACAACGAGCGATATTTGCGGACCAAGCAAGAGAAGATGGGGCATTTGTACAATTTACCAAAGCAGGCGACGCACCAGGTCTGAGGGATGGGAGCGCCTTGGGACAGCGCTGGGCGGCCGAATCGGTCAGGCAAGCGGGCGAAGCAGCAACGTCAGGAGACGCAATCGATGGCAGATACGAAGCAACCTGTGGTTTGGGAAGGTCAGTTTGAAGGGCGTGGCAAGCGTTTTGCCATTGTGGTCAGCCGATTCAATCGATTGGTCACGGAGCGTCTGGCGGAGGGTGCGATCGACTGTTTGACGCGCCACGGTGCGGATGCTGGTTCGATCCACATCGTATGGGTCCCCGGGGCCTGGGAGATACCGCCTGTGGTCTGGCGTTTGGCGCGGTCGGAGCAGTTTGATGGGGTGATTGCCTTAGGCTGTGTGATCCACGGGGCGACGGCCCATGCGGCGGAGCTCAGCGGCAATCTTTCGAGCTCGCTGGGGCGCTGTGCGGTAGAGACCGGCGTGCCGATTGGGCACGGCGTCATCACCCCGGACAACAACGACCAGGCGGTGGACCGTGCGGGAATGAAGACGGGGAATCGCGGATGGGATGCCGCGATGGCGGTGTTGGAAATGTCCAATTTGATGGCAATGCTCCCAGGGATCGAAGGCTGACACCCGGATTTTACACGGGATTCAACGGGGTCTCGGCTGTGATGAGCATTCGAGGAAGAGGGTACCATGGGAAAGCGCCGAGAGAGTCGGGAGCTTGCGATACAATTTCTGTATCAGATGGAAGTGCGCAGCGAAGACATGCCCGACAATCGGGATCTCGAGCTGTTTTGGGGCCTATTCACGGGACCTTTTCGCGTGACCTCGTCGGTCAAGGAATTTTCTCTCCGGTTGGTCCGGGGTGTGCTCGAGCACAAGGAGGAGATTGACGCGACCATCCAACGCTTCACCAGCAACTGGCAGTTGAACCGGATTGCGATCGTGGACTTGAACATCCTGCGGGTCGCTCTGTTCGAGATGCTCTACTGTCCTGAGATCCCACCCATAGTAAGCATCAATGAGGGGGTTGAGATCGCGAAGAGGTTCAGCTCTCGCGAGTCGGGTGGTTTTGTGAACGGCATTCTGGACCGCATGCTGGCGGAGTGCACGGCTCCCAAAGCGGGCACCTCCGGTCCGACGGTGGTTGCAGACCAGGAGTCGCCGGAAATGCCGACGGAGTTGACGGAGCCGACGGAGCCGACGCAGGACGGGGCAACGGGGGCGTCATCGGAGGCTGATTCCGAGCCGATTTGAAGGAGCATCGCGGCGTACCGGGGGCTGGCCGGGGATTGAACTATGTTGAAACGCTTTTGGAATGGGTTGGAACGTACGCGCAACCGGTTTTGGGAACACCTACGAACGCTCCTGGGCAAGCCGGGTCGTCTGACCGATGCGGATATCGAGGACCTGGAAGAGGTCTTGATCGGGGCGGATTTCGGTGTGGGCCTGACCTTTCGCTTGATTGAGCAGATCCGTTCCGTGGAGAAGGCGGGAAGCGGTGGGGACTGGATGGCCGCGGCTCGGAGCGTGGTGCTGGAGGAGCTCGGGCCCAAGCCGCAGATGCCGACAATGCAGGCCACACCGACGGTGGTCTTCCTGGTCGGGGTCAATGGTGCAGGGAAGACGACGACGGCGGCCAAGCTCGCCTGGCGTTACAAGAACGAGGGCAAAGCGGTCCTGTTGGCTGCGTGCGACACCTTTCGCGCGGGTGCGATCGAGCAGCTGCGCGTTTGGCGTGAGCGTCTCGGCATATCCATGGTCGAGGGGGCCTACCGGGCGGATCCTGCGTCTGTGTTGTTTGAGGCCATTGCGAAGGCGCGCGAAGAGCGATCGGACATGCTGATTGTGGATACGGCGGGGCGGCTTCACACCAAGCGCAACCTGATGGCGGAGTTGGAGAAGATGGTACGGGTCGCGGGCCGCGCGGTGCCAGGGGCGCCGCACCACACCTGGCTTGTTTTGGATGCGAACACGGGTGGCAACGCGATTCAGCAGGCGCGTCAATTCCACCAATCTCTGGGTTTGACCGGCTTGATCGTGACCAAGATGGACGGAACCTCGAAGGGTGGGGCTCTGGTATCCATCCAGAAGGAGCTGGGACTACCTGTGCTATGGATTGGGTTAGGGGAGGCGTTTGAGGATCTGGAGGCGTTTGATCCGCAACAATTTGCGGAGGCGTTGTTCCCGACGATGGAAAAGGAGTCGGTCCGAGATGCTGCGGTCGATTGACCGGGTATACATGCGAGAGGCGTTGGCCTTGGCGGATCGTGGCCGGTGTACAACCTGGCCGAATCCGCGGGTGGGCGCTCTGGTGGTATCCGGCGGGCGGGTGGTTGGTCGAGGCTTCCACCGGCGCGCGGGTGAGTCGCATGCGGAGATCCACGCATTACAGGCCGCCGGCGGGTTTGCTCGCGGTGCGACGTTGTACGTGACACTGGAGCCGTGTTCATCCCACGGGCGGACGGGTCCGTGCACAGAGGCTGTGTTGGCCGCAGGCGTTCGCCGAGTGGTGATGGCGCTGGTCGATCCGGATCCGAGGCATCAAGGCCGGGCGGTGGCGATGTTGCGGGACCACGGGGTGGAGGTCGATGTGGGCTGTATGGAGCCGGAGGCGCGCGCGATGAACGCGCCGTTTCTGATGCGGGTGGAGCGGGGCCGTCCGTTGATCACCGCGAAGCAGGGAATGTCGGCCGATGCGCGCGTGGCATACAGTCGCGAGGCGCCTGGCTGGTTCACCGGACCCGAGGCCCGTCGGGACACGCATCGATTGCGGGGCGAGCACCCTCTGATCATAACCGGCATAGGGACCGTTCTGGCGGATGATCCGGTGTTGACGGTGCGCGACTCACCCCTGATCGGTCATGCCCCGGTACGGTTGGTGATCGACAGTCATGCCCGACTTCCGTTGGATGCCCGGATCTTGGCGTCGGATCCTCTTGGCGGACCGGTGTTCGTGGGCTGCCTGGAACGGGCGCCTCTGGAGCGTGTGGAGGCCTTACAAGAACGTGGGGTGACAGTGATCCGATCCCCCGAGAATGGCCAAGGGCGGGTGGATCTGGCCGATTTATCCGACCAATTGGGCCGTCACTGGACATTCAACGCGGCCTGGCTGGAGTGTGGTCCTGCGCTGATGGGCGCATTTCTGGATGCCCATCTGATCGATGGCTGGGTGGCCTATTTGGCCCCGTGTCTGGTTGGTGGGGCGGTTGCACTGCCGGCCCTGTTGGGTCAGGGCGCGTCGGGAGGGGAGTGCGCACCGAAGCTTACCCGGGTTCGCTGGTTACCGATGGGGCGGGACCTCAGGCTGACAGCGGACGTGTTGTATTGATAAGCCAAGGCAAGAGACGAGGAGGATGGGATGTTTACGGGAATCGTGACGGATCTGGGTGTGATCGAGCGGATCGAGCAACGCGGTAACGGCATTCGGTTCTGGGTGCGCCGGCGCACGATGGGGTTGGAGGACGAGCCGGTATGGATTGGGGAGAGCATCGCGCACAACGGCGCCTGTCTCACGGTGGTGGAGGTGGATGGCGCGCTGCATGCTTGCGATCTGTTGAAGGAGACTTTGGACTGCACAAATCTCGGCGATCTAGCGATCGGCACCCCGGTCAACCTTGAGCGGAGCCTCCGCATCAACGCCCAATTGGGTGGGCACATCGTGCAGGGACATGTGGACGCGACGGGGGTTTTGGCGGAGGTGCGGGAGACTGGGGACGACTACATCCTTCGGATTACGGCTGAGCCGGATGTTTTGCGTCACATGATCTTCAAGGGCTCGATCGCGATCGATGGGATCAGTTTAACGATCGCGGATTTGGATGAGGCGGGGTTCGAGGTGTGCATCATCCCGCACACATGGGAAGTGACGAACCTGCATCATCACGATGTGGGTGATCGGGTCAACCTGGAGCTGGACATGGTCGGCAAGTTTATCGCGCGCCTGGTGGAGCCGTATGTCGACCAACTGATTTCGGTCCTAAAGCGTCTGCCCGAGGGTGCCTGAGCCGGGTCCTGGTGGCCGCCTGGCAGCCTGTGCCTTTAGGAGGGGCGATTTGCATGTGCCCCTTGGAGAAATCGGCCTTGAGGATTCTCTTCTGCCAAGAATGTCATAAGCAGTGAATTGTGTAAGTTTTACCCATCGGTACATGACCGCGTAAACTCCCATTTCGGAGGTCGGTCGAAAAATAATCCAAATGGAGTGGATTCCATGTTTGAAAGGCATTGTTGATTGGTGTACGGGTGGCCTGGAGCGATCGGGTGCAGGTCAGGGTCCTTTTGTGAACCCACGGGGCTGCCGAAAGATAAGGGCCGACGCTCATCAATGGCCTTACTTGTTGAGGAAAGGGGGAGATTGGGATGCCTTCATTTATGGATTCACTGGATTTGTTAGACGTCCCTTCTGCTTCGATGGAGTTTGAGGACACGCCATCGTTCCTCGTCGCATCTCTATTGGAGGACCAGCCGAAGCCGGAGACGTCCGCTTTGGGGTTCAGTGACGACGAGGAAGAGGACGAAGATTTCGACGACGACTTCGAAGACGACGAGGACGAGGACGAAGACGAAGAAGACGAAGAGGACGATCTCTGGGACGACGATTTTTCCGAGGACGACCTTGGTGATGACGAGGACTTGGAAGAAGAGGTAGAGGTCGAGGAGGGCTTCGAGGAAGACTTTGTCGACGACGATGAATTCGAAGACGAAGAGTTTGAGGACGAAGAAGACGAAGAAGAAGACGAAGACGAAGACGAGGACGAAGAAGATTGGGATTGGGACGAGGAGGACGAGGACGAAGACGAGGAAGACAAACTCTGATTGACTCGTTACTCTAATCGCGCCTGATCAAATTGAGAGGACACGGCTGCAGAGTCGGGTCCTCTTTTTTTTTAGGGGGGGGACTCCTCGCGCAGGGGCGCGGAGGCGACAGGGGGGGAATGGGGAGGGTCGGTTGCGGGGTTGAGGTGATCCCTCGCAAGAGCCCGTCCGAAAAGACGCGCTCCTTCATGCGTCCCCTCCAGGCAATGGTTGCCGATCAGTCGGATCAGTCGGATCGGTCGGA
>CALLYA010000210.1 GCA_937875495.1 uncultured Verrucomicrobiota bacterium | reverse complement strand
CCCCCATCAGCAGGCCAAACGTCCGCTGGAGGTGGGGTGTAGCAGTATGCTTGAGGACGATAAGTCTGCTGGCGACCAGACCGGGACGGTCTGGCTACAAACCCCACTCCCCCATCAGCAGGCCAAACGTCCGCTGGAGGTGGGGTGTAGCAGTATGCTTGAGGACGATAAGCCTGCTGGGGACCAGACCGGGACGGTCTGGCTACAAACCCCACTCCCTCATCAGCAGGCCAAACGTCCTCAACCACATCGCTCACAGCGGACCTCTGACCTCGGACCTCCGACCTCGCGTGATGCCCTCCAGGGGCATCAGGCTTCCGGCCCCCAGGCCGGAACCCCCGATTGCGGTTTCTTAATCCGGCTGATCGTGGTTCAATAAAGATGGGCTGTTTTTGATGCATCAAACAGGGAGCTTGGCATGCTATGGCAGCGATGGATGGTCACGATTGGGTTGATGATTTCGGGGTTGGTATCGGAAGGCAGCGCGCAGGCGACGGAGAAGCGGCTGATCGCGCACAGTTGGGATCTGCTGCAGGTGCGGCCGGTGGATGTGGCGCGCAATGTCGATGCCTTTGCGGAGTTGCCGATCGACGGGGTTACTTTGGCCTTGCGGCTGGAGCCTGAGTCTGGAATGCGCGTTGGTTTCGATACAATTATGACCGATCCGCTCTGGGATCGCGCCTGGTTCACGGAGGAGGTTGGGCATTTGAAGCGGTGTGCATCCCGCAGTTTGCAGCACAATTTCCTGACCAGTTTCTGGGCGCCGCGGCAGCGGCTGGCGTGGGATGACGATGCCGCCTGGGCGCGGTTTGCGAGCAATCTTGGGGTCCTTTCGGAGCTGGCGCATGCCGGTGGCGCGAAGGGGATCCTGCTTGATCCGGAGGACTATCCCGGGACCGGCCAGTACGAGCATCAGCTTGGGGATCCGCCGTTTGCGGAGGCGGCCGCATTGGCCCGGGCGCGGGGGGCGCAGGTGATGCGTGCGATGGCAGAACCGTATCCGGACATCACGATCTTGACTTTCTGGATGCTGAGCCTGCGGACCAGTTACTACATGGGCTATGGCGATCCGTGCGCGCTGGTGGTGGCGGCGGGGGATCTCTGGCCGGCGTTCATCAACGGAATGCTGGATGCCCTACCGGTAGGGGCCCGGTTGGTCGACGGCAACGAGCATGGGTATCGGTTTGAGGCGGCGAACCAGGATTTCTATCTCTCGGCCTGGGCGACCCAGAACAAGGCGATCGGTTTGGTGGCGCCGGAGAACCGAAACAAGTACAGGACGCAGGTTCTGACCGGATTCGGGCTCTACTTGGATATGTATACCAACCCGCCCGATTCCCCATGGTATTTCGGGCCAGTGGCCGGTTCACGCTTGAATCATCTGGCGCTCAACTGCACACAGGCGTTGGATGCAGCCTCCGAGTATGTCTGGGTCTATGGCGAGCGGTTGGATTGGATCGAGTGGCGGGGTGTCACTCGCAAGACGAATCCCACCTGGGAGGAGGGGCTGCCTGGGTTTTTGGAGACATTGGCGCTTGCGCGGCGGCCGGGGGATGCGGCGGAGGTGATCGCCCGGAGGCGTGAGGCGGGCATCCTGACCAATCTGCTATCCAACGGGGAATGCGTATCGCCCGAGGGCTTAGACGGCGATGGTTTCCACCAGGGGCGGTTGCCGGCTGACTGGGCATTCTGGCAGCATGAGGGCAGGGCCCAGGGCGTCTTTGGAATCGACGGTGGGCTGGGGCGTGGGGATCAATCCTCGTTGAAAGCGGAGGGTGTAGGCGACGGTTGTTTCATCGGCAAGGTGCCTGCCACGGCTGGCATGAACTATGTTGTCGAGGCCTATTCACAGGGTGTTTCTCCGCAGATCCGGGTGCGTTGGAACCGGAAGGGCGCTTGGTTTGCCGAGGTGAAGGATGTGGCGATTGGGTTCGGCGAGCCGGGACCGGATGGCTGGCGGCATGGAATCGGGCTGGTGCAGGTGCCGCATGGCGCGGATGCCATCGTGGTGTTGTTGGGCATGCGCCAGGGCGAGGGTGAAGAGACCTGGTTCGACAGCGCCGGGATCTATTCGGTGTCCGACGTGCGGGCGGATGACTGAGGTCGGAGGGCCGGAAGCGTTGAGGGTGGTGGTGGAGTGAACGTTTGGATAGGGGCTAATCACGTCGAATTGTGATTTCCATCGATCCCGATAGCGATAGGGTATCCGAAAAGGCCAATGGCGAAGCAAGATCGGGGGCGGGGTCGCTATCGGTCTTGGTATCGAAGGGACGCGTGATGGGATTCGGACATGAGAAACCGGGTGCCGCAACCGTATTGTTGCGGTGCTGACACAACTCGGCAGCGAACTTTGAGTGGTTCATGAGGATCAGGCGCCAACCAGAACAGGGATCGATTCCGATCCCGATTCCGACCCCGACCCCGATTC
>CALLYA010000209.1 GCA_937875495.1 uncultured Verrucomicrobiota bacterium | reverse complement strand
CCTTCCACCCCGTCGGCCTTCGGCCGTCCTGTCCAGACACGAACGATGAATGATATCGCAAAGCCTTGAACCTCATCTCCATTCGGGTAGCGAAAGCGTTGACTCGGACCCGAATGCAGCGCCATCGGCTCCATCGCTTCCACCGTGAGACCCGTCTCTTCCGCCACCTCCCTGCACAACGCCTGTTCCACGGTTTCGTTCAACTCCACCCCACCGGCAGGTAGCCCCCAACAATCAAAATCGGACCTGCGCTGAAGCAAGACCCGATCCTCTTCGTCAACAATGATGGCACGAACCCCCGGCACGAATATGCACTCGGTTCCAATTCGGGCCCGAAGGCCCTCCACATACGATGGTCCCACGGTACTCACCTCAGGCGTGCTCCTCCCCCACCCGTCCACCCGACACAGGAGAAGGGCCTGTGTCCGCCCCCAACGTCGGACAGGCATTCGACATCTTCAGGACCATCACGACCGCGTTCGAATCCGCGACCTGCTTGAATCCATCGCGAACCGCTTCGAAGACCAACTCCAGCTCGCCCTCGACGATCGTGCTCATATTGCCGACTCGGAGGTTGACTCCCGGACGGGGCAATCGCTCCAGAAAGGTGTCAATTCCCTCTGCAATGCGGTCGGTGCCCAGCGGATAGAGACTGATCTCAGCTTGAAGCATCATGGCAGAACCTCCGCGACCAAAAGCGATGAATCAGCAAAGGCATCGCCCGGGGGCGGTCCCGCCACCGGCGAGGCCGGCTGCTGCATTGTGGAACCGACCATTCGGACCCGGCCGAACCGCGACAAGAGCCGCCAAAGATCCGACGGTGAATAGAGTCGCCCGGACGCATACGGCTCCTCCCCCTCGAGCAGCCGCTGCTGATTGATGGGCGCCAACCGGTTGAGCGTGCCGATCAGTACCCTGCCGCCGGGCTTCAGACAGCGGATCATCTCAGCCAACGCATCCAAAGGTTGCGCCATAAACTCCAGCGCAGCCATGGCTGCAACCATATCCATGCTCCCGTCCGAAAAGGGCAGTCGTACGGCGTCCGCGCGTTGGAATCGACAGTTTGGATGGGCGAGGCGGGCCTCTCGAATCATCAGCTCGGAGACATCCACACCCACCACTCGAAAGCCCAGCTGCTCGAAGAATCCACTCCAGTGCCCGGTCCCACATCCCACGTCCAAAACCATGCCGCCGGGTGTATACGGCTCGAGCAGGGAAAGCACATCCCGCCGCTGAATACGGTCGAACGCCTGGCCCATGTCCGTATCGTACCAACCCTCGTAAAGGGGGGCCAGCGGACCGAAATCAAACAGGCTGCCATTCGCGTTGCGCATCAATCCAGTCATACCATCTGTCCCTCCACGCATGCCAAAACCACTCCCTCATGGACCTCTATCGTTGCATCCTCCTGTTGAACGGAATTGCTCAATCCGTGCGTTGCGTAATCAAGGGTCTGCTCGCTGAGGTTGTATTCCATTCCATGCAGACTGATTCGAGGCCGATTCGACATCGGGAATACGGAAATCACGGAGCCGGCTCGGGTACGGATCTCGGTTTTCTGACCCGCTCCCAGGGCCTGGACCCAGAAACCGGCCTCCCAGACAGCAACCCTTCCCGGATAGCGTAAGAGCAGCGCGCAATGCCCCAGGACATGATCGAATCGGCCACCGTTGGCCCCGAAGAGCCAGACATGATCCGCGCCGTGCGCAATCGCCCATTCGATGGCCAGCTCGGTGTCGGACCGATCTTTACGCACCGGGTACACTACCCGCTCAATCGTGGCATCCCCCTGCCATGGATCCTCCCCGATCGAGTCCATGTCGCCGATGATGGCGTGCGGACATAAGCCCAGGGATCGTAAATGCCCAGCCCCTGCGTCCGCGCCGATCAGAAGATCTGCCTGCCGCGCCCATCGAAGCACCTCTATCCGATCAGACAACACACCATTGCAGAAGACGCATGCGATTGATTCGGTCATGGCTCACTTTTTCGAAAAAAGGAGTGGAAAGATGATATCGCTGGTGCAACACGGCACCCACACCGCCAAGAAGAGAAAGACCACCACGACCACCAGTTGAATCCAGTGGAAATCTGCGCCCAGGGCCATGGTGATGTGAAACAGCGATGCCCAGGTGCTGAGAAACACATGCACGGCGTGCGGAAGTTGGGTACGCGGACTGATGAATGCCATGGCAATCCCCGCAAACGCGAGCGGATTGACCAACCACCACTTCTCCACAATCCCTAAATGCAGACCGCGGTTCGGCAGGTTCAAGAGCATCTCGCCGATATAAGGGATGAGGCTGTCACTCACCGTGGCAATTCCTAACGACCCAATATACCCAATAAGCAGCGTCCTCGGAATGCTCTTGTTGCCATGAAGCCGATAAATCCCCGCGGTCACCATGGCGCTCATAAAGACATGAACCGGATGGAATGTCCAAAAAAGCAGCTCGGAAGTGGCCCGCGACATACCGACCTTCACGATTAAATACATCAACACGATGCCGGAAGCCGCGCCCACCGCGGTGAACGGCGCATGCTTACGCAGTTCGGTGACGATGATGTTCGCATTCATCAATCCCTGTCCTGTTTGTGATCGCAAAGCGAAATTGAAGTGAGAACTCGCCATCCTTTCGGATGTCGGTACCCCTAGGACCCTAGTTTCATTTCGGTTTCAGTTTCACGGTCGTCAGGCGGAAGCCTATCCAACCATGAAGAGGTCGATCCCCTCCAAGACCGATTTAGATGCGCAAAGATGGGAGGGGCGGCTCGCGTCGCCCCTCTCTCATTGAGTGAACCGATGGGGCAGTCAGCCCCTCAGTTGGATCGCACCCGTGGGGCAGGCATCAACACATGCCCCGCAGCCGGTACAAAGGTCGGGCTGAACAATAGCATGGCCGTTGCTCATCCGAATGGCATCGCTGGGACATGCATCCATGCACACCCCACAACCTCTGCACCTGGACGCATCTACCCATGCCACTGGACCAGTGGTTGATGCGGATTCGGATGCGGCAGCTCTGCCCCCGCCCAGCCCGACCTGAGGATCGGACTTCCATGCGCCCCCACCCGCCGCCTGGAAATTGGGAGGCATGGCCTGGCCGACACCGCCACCCATCCCGCGGCCCTTTCCAGCACCGCGCATCCCCATTCCACGCCCACCACCTCGGCCCATCCCGGTACCCAGCCCACGACCCTGGCCCTGCCCACGCCCCATTCCTGCTCCACGCCCCATACCGCCGCCTCCTCCACCCGAAAAAAGGCCACCTGAAGAATCGACCGCATTGACAGAACCCAATTCCAAGGGCATTCCGTGATGCCCAGGCACGGTCGGACCCTTAACGGATTCGATTCCGCCGCCCCGATGCTTGTCCAAGACCTCTCGGACCGGCCCCGAACATCCGGCGATGACGTCGATCCCCGCAGCGGCAAAGACCTGATAAGCATTCGGGCCGCATTGACCGGTCATGACCTGTCGCACCCCGCGATCTACGAGCATCTGGGCGGCCTGGATCCCGGCTCCGCCATTGAGATCAGCGTGCGGATTGGGGACCGCCTCGATGGTCTCGCCTTCAGTATCGAAGAACAGATAGTACGGACAGCGCCCTAACCTGGGATCGACCCTAGCCTCAAGCGATCCTTGATCGGCTGTTATTGCAATAAGCATGGTAATGACCTCCGACAGCTGCCCCTTTCATGCGGTCTGCGCAACAAGAGGGCAGGCCGGATGGATTCAACCTTCCTTCGACTTTGCCTCGAGCTCGTCAATACGCCTTCGAATTCCGTCCAACGTGGATTCGATTGACTTTGCTTGCGCCTTCAGCGCATCCACGTTTTGTACATCCGCTTGCGCAGTTGGAACCGGCAATCCATACGGCGCGACGGCCGCCCCAGCACCCGCGGCCCGCTGCCATGCGGTCAGCCCAGTCGCATAGAATTGGTTTCTCCAACCACGTCCTCCCCCGCCGCGTCCCCGGCCGAAACCGTATCCGCGTCCAAATCCAGGATTCGAAAACCCTGGAATTTCATAGCCTGCGCAATACCCGAGCGCACGGCCGCTCATCGGTCCAAATCCTGCCGGACCCGTTCTGTCTCCACCTGGCATCTTCTTTCTCCTTTTCCTTCGGCCTTTTCAGGCCAATCGTTTTCAGTCATTGGAACTGCGGAGAACCGCGCCCTCTGTTGCGGCCGCCGCGGCGCTCGCCATGCGATCTCCGCCGTCGTCCGCGACAGCCCGGCATCAGAAACGTCCCCTGTTCGAGCTGCCCGTCCATAAACGCGGCAAGCACTCGCTCCACGTCGCCGCAGGTCTGCGGGATCACCTCGATCCCAGCCGCCAACAACGCGGCTTCAAGAGGACGCGAGACCGCACCACAAATCAGGACCTTTACGTCCAGGTCGCGGATGCGCTGAGCGCGCCCCAACAACCCTTCCCGCCGCATCGGCTCGCTGATCCGCCCGGGCTCACGCCCAGCCTCGAGCTCCACGATCAAGAGCGTCCCAGCCTCATCAAGCACCGGCGACACTCGACCCTGCCAACATGGAATTGCGACTCTCATCACCCGCAGAAGGTAGCATTTACTATGCCAACCCTTGATCCAGGCAAATCCTCACTCATTTCACCCCCGCCAGACTTGCAAATGAATGCAATTTGCACTTAACT
Source organism: uncultured Verrucomicrobiota bacterium (assembly GCA_937875495.1). Lineage (GTDB taxonomy): Bacteria > Verrucomicrobiota > CALLYA01 > CALLYA01 > CALLYA01 > CALLYA01. The sequence continues at coordinate 8,368 of CALLYA010000209.1, read as the reverse complement.
GATCTTGAATTCATTGCGTTTTGCAATCATGGGAAAGGGGAGGTGGGAGGGATGGAGCGCGAAAGGGAGCAGGCGGAGCACGAGAGTGTTATTCTCGATTCCGTGAATGAAGGCGTCTTCACCGTCGATCAGGATTGGCGCATCACCAGTTTCAACGCCGCCGCCGAACGGATCACGAAGATCAGCAGGAATGAGGCCATCGGTGCACAATGCTGTGATGTCTTCCGAGCCAATATCTGCGAGCAGGACTGTGCCCTGCGCCGGACCCTTTCCAGCGGCAAACCGGTCGTCAACGCCACCGCGCACATCGTAGACCAGGAGGGCGAGAGGATCCCCATCCGCATCTCGACCGCGCTGCTCAAAGACGCCGAAGGCAATACAATCGGCGGGGTGGAGTCGTTTCAGGACCTGACGCTTGTCGAACAGCTGCGCAAGGAGCTCCGCGCCCGCTATTCCTTCGAGGACATCGTCGGTCGAAGTCCTGCCATCACCCGCCTGTTCGAGATCCTCCCGCTCGTGGCGGAGAGCAACAGCACCGTGTTGATCGAAGGCCCCAGCGGCACCGGCAAGGAGCTCTTCGCACGGGCAATCCATCATCTGTCTCCCCGCCGGGACAAGCCGTTCGTCGCCGTCAATTGCGCCGCCATTCCGGACACACTCCTGGAGAGCGAGCTCTTCGGACACAAGGCGGGTGCCTTTACGGACGCCAAGCGCGACAAGCCTGGGCGCTTCGCACTGGCCGAAGGCGGCACGCTCTTTCTCGATGAGATCGGAGACATCACCCCGGCCATGCAGGTGCGCCTGCTGCGCGTGCTCCAGGAGCGTGTGATCGAGCCGCTCGGCGGGGTGAAGTCAGTCCCGATCAATGTGCGGGTCATCACCGCGACCAACAAAAAGCTGTTCGACGAGGTCCAGGCCGGGGCCTTTCGGGATGACCTCTATTACCGGATCTGCGTGGTCCACATGGCGATCCCCCCACTGAAAGAGCGTCGCGAGGATATCCCCCTGCTGGTCGACGCGCTTTTGACCAAGTTCAATCGCCTTCAAGGCAAAGACATCGCCGGTGTGTCCGAGCATGTGATGGCACAGCTGATGGAACACGATTTCCCAGGGAACGTGCGGGAGTTGGAGAACATCATCGAACAGGCATTCGTCCTCTGCCGTGGCGGTCTGATCGAATTGAACCACCTGCCCCAGGCTCTTCGCCCAACGCGCACCCCACCGTTCCAATCTGAACTCCCCATGACGCTCCAGGCCATCGAAAAACTCGCCATCGTCGATGCGCTCGATCGCAACCGCGGCAACCGCAAACGCACAGCCGAAGAACTCGGCATCGACACCAGCACCCTCTACCGCAAACTCAAGGCCATGGAGGCTGCTGAAAACCAATAGAGAATTGTCCCGCTCACGACCTACCTCCCCCCATTCCCGAGGTCACGGGAAGCGAAGCAGCGAGCGGACCGGGAGGAAGCAGCCGAGAAAACCGAGCAGAAACCCGATGAGCCAGCCGGCGCCGGAGCCGAGGTCGAACACACCGGCCACGTTGGGATTGTCGGCCCTGACCCCGTAGAAACGGGCCGTAACGTCCAGGATCCCTGGCAGCTCTCCGGAAATGCTCCCCGCTTGGCCGCCTTCCCGCTCAGTCGGCCCCGCTTCCGCCCGAGAAGCCAAATCGCTCAGCGCAAGAACCGCGATCCGCTGGTCGTCTAACCGAACCTCAGCCTCGACATCCTGCCAGCCTTCCTCCGCCTCTAAATTCCAATGGACCGTCCGAACGGCGAGCTCCGCGGGTGCCGCAACCACCGTGGACAACTCCTGCAGCAAGGCCTCCGGCGGCAAAGGCCAATCAGGCTCGGATACGCGTGCCGGATCGGGTGCCCGCCAGCGCGCCAACTGCCGCTCGAGTGCACCACGAATCGGGCGAAGCACGCGGAGCCCGTCATCGCCCTCCGGCAGTGCAACACCATCCCCAGACACCAAGCACAGGTTGCCCTCTAGGTCCCCGGAGGCCGTAACCGTGACGATCGCAATAGAGTTCGCTCCCCATTCGGGGGCGGGATCGAAAAGCTGTACCACGCAGGCACAAACGAGCGCAATCGCCCCCCATCCGAGCAGAAATCCGGAGAGCCTGCCGCGAATCAAACGCTTCGATGCCTCGGTATTCAGCGCGAGTAGTCGCTTGCGCCGGGGTGCGGCCTCAGGCAGATCCCTTGCCTCGGCATCAAGAATTCGGGTCCGCTCGCGCAATGCAGCCCATCTACCGGCAGCCGGCAGGAGCCGCTGACACGCCATCAAAAGGAGCGCCATGATCACCCCGGCAGCAACGGCAATGGCAAAGTTGCCCGATGCATGGGCGATCGAGGCGATGGATTCCCTCAGCAAACGGCCGAAACCCGCCCCGCCCAAAAGCGGCAACCCAATCAGGATCCCACCGAGAATCAGCAACCAGAGCGCACCCGCGGCCCAACCGTATCGCAGACTCGAACGCTCCAGTCGATCGATCCAAGGTGGCGCCAGCCCCGGCTCTACCTTCATGTCCCGGAGCGTCCCACCGCCGATGGCATCCTGCTCCCCAACAGACGGCTCCACACGCTCATCCCAAAACGAGAGCTCCTCATCCCCGATCCATTTGGGTACCGGTAGCTGCTGCTCTAATAGGAGCCGCTGTTTGCGCGCGTCACACTCCTTCCACACCGGAATGGAGGACTCCACAGCTCCGAGCATCTCCGATTCGGTCATGTAGAAGATATTGCCCTCTAGTTCGGTGCGCGCACCCATCTCCAACGCCAAGGCACGCATCTGACCGAGCCCTCTGAGGATGGCGTCTTCGACCTCTTGAAAGAGGGAGTCGTAGCGGCGCCAGAAGTCGAGCGCACGTTCAAACCCAGCCCGTCTGCGCCGGCCCATCCCAGCGGTCAGCTCGGCCTCGAGCCGCTCGGCATCCCCCTGCATCGCCAGCAGACGTGCCTGAGGATCCCCGGCTGCCAGCGCCTCCTCCACGGCTGCAGAGAGCGTATCGGTCGACTCGTGCCAACGCCCGGTCGAGATCTCCCACGGTGAGGACCCATAGTGCCCGAAGGCATCCAGGAAATCCTCCCGAGACAAGCGGTTCTTTCCCAAGCGAAAAAGGGCGGATGCCCTTTGCGCCGCCACCGAATCAGGACTCGAAACCAACACGGTTTCGAGCACGGACGCAAGCTCGTGTGGCCCTGACCGATCCCAGACGAAGGCGCGAATCTCTTCGGCGAGTGTCCCCATAATACATTGAATCAAAACCAGGTCCGTCCCCATCCAGAACCAGACCTGCTGGACCATCTCCCGCCAGGTCTCAGCGAGGACACGCTCGGAGGTGTGCCCAAACCCCGATGCTGCCTGCGCCTGCAGCCACTCCCGAAAGAGGGGTAGGCTGGAACCTTGGATCCGCAGTGGCAGTTCCTCCGCGATCCTGGACATCCGCCGGTGCGCTTGCCACCAATGCCTGCCGTCTTCCGCACCGAGCGCCGCCTCCGGATGGCGGAAGACCGCATCAGGTTCCGCGCGGAGCAGATCCTGATCGTACTCCCCCTCGCCTGCCGGCAGTCCGAAGAGCAGCGGTAACCGCGAAAGATCGAGCAGGCAGCGTCCGCCGATGTGCACCAACAGCGGCTTCAGCTCCTCCGTGGGCGCCGGCTCAAATCCGAGCGTACGCATCACGGAAGGCAACCCCTCGGGTGCCGAAACAAACCGTGCAAAAAGCGAAAACCCCAGGGGCGAGACCACGCGCGGCAGGTGGGGGATCGGCGGCGTGAGCCATGGCCCACCGCCATCGGCCGTCGCCTGGCGCAACTGCTTGCCCATACGATTCCAGGCGTCCAGCGCAAAATCCCGGTCCGCATGCAGGTTGTCAGCGTTGGTGTCCAATACTATCGCTCCTCCCCGGATTGCATACAGACCAAACCTGCCGTGTCGCCACTGACCCAGAGCCGCCCATTGCCGACCACAGGCGCACTGATCAACAGCGAAAGCCCGTCCCCGGATGCGCCCTCCAGCTTGTGGCGCTCGAGGATCCGCCCTTCGGCCGGTGTGGAACCCTCCGGCGCGGTCGAGAGCACAAAGAGAGCGCCATCCACGGATGCGATGTAGGCATGGCTATCGGTCAGAGCAGGCGGACTCGCCACTTCGGCCCCCGTGTCGAGCGCCACACGCCAGAGCTCTTGCCCCTCCGCATCCATGTCCATGCCCAGCACCGTACCATCCCTCAGCGCAACTACACCGAGGCCACCACGGACCGCCATCCCGCCCGCACACCCGGCCTGCAGCTCACGGCTCCAGAGGATGGAACCAGTCCCGCGATCGAGGCCGACCACAACCGTTTGACCAGGCCGGGTCGCGAAAGCGCGCTCGCTGAACGAGCAGACCGCGATCAGGGTGTCGCCCCGGAGCGCAAGCGCACCCACAACCGGCGAGGGCAGATAGCTTCGCCAGATCTCCCGGGGAATGGCCTGCTCCGCAAGCACGGAGTCCGCCTCGGTCCGTAAGGCGAGCACCGCATGCCCGTTCTCGCCGCTCCCAATAAAGGCGATTCCCCGCGACAACACAGGTGCGCTCTCCGGATCGATGACCGGATACCGCCACAAAACTTCGCCGGTATCGACCCGTGCCCCAATGACCTCACCTGGAGCAATGGCCGGCAGCCCACTCAGGCCTTCGACCGCACCGGCTCCTGCCACAAGCAGGTGACCCTCGATCGAGGGTCCGCCCATGAAGTGAAACTCTGAGCCGATCGTCCAGAGCGTCTCGCCGCTGCGGGTATCGAGTCCTACAAGTCGGGCATCACGATCCAGATCGAGCCCCTGCCCGATACAGAGGATCCCGCCGTCGGGCGAAAGCGCAGCGGAAGCGGCCATGCCCTGGAGGGACCGCTGGAGACCGGTGCCGGCATCGAAATACTCAGCAACCTCCCAGTGTAGACTACCGGAAGCGGCGTCAAGCGCGAAGAGCTTGCCCGCGGCGGCGGTTTCGCCCAAGGCGGTTGCCGCAGCGTAGACAGTCTCATTGGCGATCAAGGGTGGCGCAAGGAACCGAAGACCTTCCCTACGTAAAGCCCAGGCCAAGTGGAGGCCGAGGGGATCGGATCCGCCCAAATACCCGCTTCGGGCGTAATCAACCCGGTCGACCACACCAGGCGCACCGGGGTCCGACTCATCCGGTAGGAAGCGGGGGAATCGAGCCGCCTGAGTGGCTAAGGAGTTACCTGGTAGCGTGGCCGCAGACGAAGCCTCCTGTGCCTCCAATTCCTGGAGGCGGAGTTCCAGCGCCTCACGCTTGGAGCGCTCCTCGGCAAGGCGTTGATCCAAAAGCGTCTGTTCCAGTGCCAGGATGCGATCGGCCACCTCCGCCCAACCGATATCCCCACGCTCGACCGCATCGACATCGACAATCGGAGTCCGCTCAGCACGCCGGTGCTCCACGGCAGCGATCCCACCGACAGCGACAACGAGGAGGAAAAGCGCCAGCGCACCCCAGATCAGGCGCGGTCGAAATACGACAACCAGACCACAGACCAAGACGGCGAAGGCAACCGCCCATCCAGCACCGGAACCGATCATCCACACCGCCATCAGTGCTGTCTGCATCCCCTCGCCTGCAATCATGTTCCGCTCCCTTTTCCAACCTCATCATGCAAACACACTGGAGGCGACCGCCCGAGCCACACCACACAGACGGTACCCCCCTCGATTCAGGCTCCACTCTACCTCACGGTGCGGAAAGATCCAAGAGATGGCGATGGGGGGGGGCAGGGGTATCTCAGACCGTCTCGGCCTGGTGTAATTGGGGTCGGGGTCGGTATCGAAATCGGAATCGGTATCGAAAGGCCGCGGGATGGAATTTGGACACGAGCACCCGCGTACCACAACCGAAATCATGCGGTGCTGAAAAACCTCGGCAACAAAATTAGGTCGTGAATGAAGCCCAGGTGTCATACCGAACAGGAATCGATCCAGGTCTTGATTCGCCAATTCCCAAGCTAGGTTCGAACCAGATCTTTGACCCTACCCACCCCCGTGGCCAGGTCGAAAACACCACCTCGCCCGCTGCGAGAAGCTCTCCGGATGGGGAGCGAACGTTTCATGACGATCCCGCTACTCCCTCGATGAGCTCGATGAGATCGATTAGATCGATTAAATCGATGAGATCAACCCGATTCCGACCCCGATTCCGACACCGATCGGACCGATCGACAACCATCGCCTGGAGGCGCGCCTTGTCGGAAGGGCTCGAGACCGTCCCGGCCCGTCCCGGCCCGGCATGGCATGGCGGGGCCTGGAGAGCGGCCGCAATCGATTGTGATGGCGATGCCACTTTATTTTTCCTGTAGATAGCTGCGCCGATCCGCGGGTTCCTCCTCCTCGCGTGTCGCGACCTTAGCGGTTGTAAGGCACTGTGAGGCATTAGCAACCAAGAGCGCAACTGTCTGAGGCATATCCCAATTCACCCTCCAATCCGCCCCAAGAAAACGGGGCTTAATTCTGCGCACTGAGGGTCTTCGGTAGAATTTGATTCCATCCGCGGGGATATTTGGTATGAGAACGGTGGCAATTGGACCCGGGGATTCCCGAACCAAATTGGATGTGGACCGTGAATGAAATAAACCCTCAGTTCCAGACACCGGATGGCAAGCCCATGCAACCGGTGACTCCTGACGCGCCCTTTCTGAGCGTTGCATTCAGGAACAAGGAGCTCTGCACCCGCAGCGGCAGTTGCGTTGGGGTGTGTCCAACGGGCGCTATCACGATTGGGGAGGACCTCTATCCGCGCCTGAACACGGACCAGTGCACCGCGTGCGGACTCTGCGGAAAGGTCTGTCCTGGAGGAGAAATCCAATTCGCCGAACTCTCCCAGCAGGTCTTTGGCAAGGTGCCAACGGACCACTCCTTTGATGGGCAGGTCGCCGAGACATTCGTCGGGTATGCGACCGACACGCGTTTGCGGGAAGGCGGTTCGGGCGGAGGCGTTGCGACCGCTCTCCTGTATCACCTGCTCAAAACCGGTCAGGTGGACGGTTGCCTGGTCACGCGCATGAATCGTGAAAAACCGTGGCTTGCAGAGCCGTTTATCGCCACTACATACGAAGAGCTCTGCCTCAGCCAGGGTTCCCGGTACTCCGTGATACCCATGAACCGGCTCTGGTCCGAGCTGCGCTCGAGGGAAGGCAAATTCGCGGCGGCCATTCTTCCGTGCCATACCCACGGGTTCCGGAAACTCCAACAGCACGAGCCGGAGCTGGCGGCCAAGCTCTCAGTGGTCATCGGCCTGTTCTGCGGTGGGGCATTGGAGCCCAACTTGACCACCGAGATGCTGACCATGCGCGGCATCAATAAGGACGAGATCAGCGATTTCCAGTTTCGCGGCGGCGAATGGCCGGGGCAGATGCGGGTGTTGTTCAAGGACGGGCGCCCCCCTCGCCCGCTGCACTACTCCAATTATAAAGAGGGTGCCTATATCTATTTCACGTCGCTTTATATGCCTGAGCGTTGCCAAACCTGCCTCGATGGCTCCAACGAATTCTCGGATATCTCCGTCAGTGATGCGTGGACACGCAACGAAACCGGCGATTATCAGTTCAGAAAACACTCGCGCCTCTTGATCCGCACGGAAGCGGGTGCGCGCGTCGTGAAAAGCGCGGTCGATTCGGGCGATCTGATCGTAAAAGACGTCACGAACAATCCGAATTATATGACCCATAAGATCCAGACCCGGCGCAAGGGGTACATGACCCCTGTGCGACTGGAGCGCTGGGGAAAGGCAGGCCGCCCGATCCCCGTGTACGACCGCCACGTCCCAGCCGATGTCTGTCGTTACGACCGAGTGAAGGAGTTCATGATCTCCTCCCTCCTGCGTGCCGGACGAAACAAGCTGTTCCGAATGGCCGTTATGGGCTTTCTGACTTCGCGATTCGCCATCCCCCTGATCCGCCTGAGGATTTATTGGAAGCGCAGAAAATACCGCGGCCGTAATTCCCATGCCCGGTCGCGAGTGGCTGACCGGACAACCACCAAAGGCTGAAACCCGCGTGGGAGGAGACCCGCAGTTGGAGAGGGAGAGGTCGGAGGTCCGCTGAGAACCCGAGCAGTGAGGCGGTGTTGGTGCAGTGAACGTTTGCACAAGGCGTTTCCACGCCGAACCACGCTTCCCATCGATCCCGACCCCGACCCCGATTCCGATACCGACCCCGATTCCGATACCGATACCGATACCGATACCGACCCCGATTCCCATTGCGTCCCAGGTCCCTGCAGGGCTGAGAACGCCTTATTTGGAACCACCGGCCTCTGCGCCCTCTGCGGCAGGCTCTCCGGATCCGGATGGGAAAGCGGCTACCTTTTCG
>CALLYA010000208.1 GCA_937875495.1 uncultured Verrucomicrobiota bacterium | reverse complement strand
GTGCTGCATGAGTACAGGCTCGACGGGCCTTCGGTTCAGAGGGCCGGCGCAGATCGGGTGTTGGTCGCGCACTGGGGGGTCCTGGACGGCCGGAAGGTGCCGGATATCTGGCGGATTGGGGAGTCCTACCCGATGGTATTGGAGCGGTTCGAGGAGCATCCCGAGCTGGAATCGGAGCGGATGAGCATGGAGGATGTCTCCCTGGACGCTCCATGGTTTTACGAGGTCACTCCAAGGCAGGCGGATCCGAAGGCGGCCCGCGGGCGTTCATGAGGCCAATGATTTATGGTATTCAGTTCGCATCTCTTTCTGTTCTATTTTTTGCCTCTGGTGCTTCTGCTCTATTACGCAGCGCCCCGTAGGGGGCGGCATCTGGTTCTGACCCTATGCAGCTATTGGTTCTACGGCTGGGCCAATCCGCTGTTTGTCTTTCTGATGCTGTTTTCGACGCTGGTCGACTATGTGTGCGGCCTATTCATCTCGGGCAACTGGGATGGGCGCCACGACCGGTTGTTGGAGGAGGGCGGGGCGCGCACGTCCACGCAGCGGGTGGCGCTGGTCGTCGCGATCGTCACAAACCTGGGGCTGCTGGGGTTCTTCAAGTACTTCAATTTCGGGGTCGACAGTCTGAACGGGCTGGGACAGGCGTTCGGCGTACCTGGATTGCAGCTGGACCTGGCGTTTCGGATCACGCTCCCGCTGGGGATCAGCTTCTACACGTTCCAATCGATGAGCTACACGATCGATGTCTTTCGGGGGCACGCCCGACCGATCCGGAATTTCATTGATTTCGCCTGTTACGTTTCGATGTTTCCGCAGTTGGTTGCAGGCCCGATCATTCGCTTTCAGGAGGTGTCCGAGCAGCTCCGCCAGCGGAGTCACACTTTGGAGAAGTTCGCCCGCGGATCCGCCTTTCTGGCGATGGGGCTGGCCAAGAAGGTGCTTTTGGCCAATCCGTGTGGGAAGGTGGCGGACACGGTATTCGATGCGGGTTCGGCCGGTATTTTGGAGTCTTGGTACGGTCTGTTTGCGTATGCCTTCCAGATCTATTTCGACTTCAGCGCCTATTCGGACATGGCGATCGGGCTCGGATTGATGCTTGGCTTTGTCTTCGCGAAGAACTTTGACTCGCCGTACTGCTCTCGATCGATCACGGAATTCTGGCGGCGCTGGCACATCTCGCTCTCGTCCTGGCTGCGGGACTATCTCTACATCCCCCTGGGCGGCAACCGCAGGGGACCTGTGCGCACCTATATCAACCTGGCACTGGTCATGCTGCTGGGCGGGTTGTGGCACGGGGCGTCTTGGAACTTTGTGATTTGGGGGGCGATTCACGGCGGGATGCTCTGTTTCGAACGCTTCATGGGGCGGCGCTCGCCGTATCATTTCCTGCCGGATGCTGCTCGGGTGATGTTGACCTTTCTATTGGTCAACCTGGGCTGGGTCTTCTTCCGGGCGGCGGACCTCCCGGCCGCGGTCGCCTTCTGCCGGTCGTTGGTCGGCCTCGCGACGCCGGTCCCGAACGAGGTCTTGCTGGGCGGTGTGATCTACCAGCCGTACTACCTGGCCACGTTCGCGATTGCGGCGTTGGTGGTCTGGACGGCCCCCCAGACATGGGATTGGACCCGTCGCATCACGCCGTTCAAGGCGGTGGTGATTTTGGCCTTATTCCTGTTGTCGCTGGTTGTGCTGTCGACACAGGCCTTCAATCCGTTCATCTACTTCATCTTTTAGGGGGTGCGTATGGCAGAGCAAGACAGACGACTCTCGCGAGAGGAAGTGGCTCAGCTGGAAATCGGTCACACAGCGATCGGCCGAAGGAGTGCCTGGTTTTTGACGCTGACGTTGCTGGCCTGCCTGATCGCCGTGCCGATCCTGCAGACGGTGCACGAGTGGCGCCATCGCGATGCGGAGTCGGGTTGGATGCCGCAGTACTGGGAGGTCTGGACGATGGGCGCGCCGGCGTTGGACGCCTTTCGCGGATCGGGTCCGGGCCTTTGGCCGCGGATGAAGGCGGCCAACGCGGTGTTGCTGGAGCGCATACACAGGTATGAATCGCGTTTGGAGGACGAGTCCATCCTGACCCAGACGTTGCTCGGGCCGACGCAGCTCTTGCTGTTGCGACATCTCGGAGTGGGCAACGAGCAGGCGTATCTCGGGCGGGACGGTTGGCTGTTCTACCGACCGGGGGTGGACTACTGCACCGGCCCCGGGTTTCTGGAAGCGAAGCAACTCGCCAGGCGGGCGATGGAGGGGAACGAGTGGACGCCGCACCCCCAGCCGGATCCGGTCAAGGCGATCCTTGATTTCCACGGACAGCTGGAGGCGCGTGGGATTCGGCTGATCCTGATGCCGACGACGGTCAAGCCGACGTTGTATTGGAGCCGGCTCGCGCCGGAGGGCACGCCCTGGTTCGAGCCGGTGCATAACCGGTCGTACGCCACGTTTCTGGAGCAGTTGAGTGCCGCTGGGGTGACGGTATTCGATCCTTCCGAGATCCTGGCCTTTGCTCCACAGCTGAAGGGTGCGTCGTACTTCAAGACCGACACCCATTGGCGGCCGTGGGCGATGGAGCGGGTCGCGGCGGAGTTGGCGGCATTCGTGCGGGCGCAAGGGATGGCGTTGGAAGGGGATGCCCGGTGGTTTCGGCGGGAGCACCTGGTGCAGGGGATGGGCGATATCGCGGTGATGCTCTCGCTGCCGGAGGATCAGGCGCTGTTCGAGGAGGAGACGGCGCAGATCCATCCTGTATTCGATGCGGACGGCTTGCCGTTTTCGCCCGATCCAGCGGCGGAGGTCCTGCTGCTCGGCGACAGTTTCAGCAACATCTTCTCCAACGAGGAGATGGGTTGGGGGGGGCATGCGGGTCTTGCAGAGCAGCTCGCCTATGCGCTCCAGATGCCGGTGGACCGGATCATTCGCAACGACTCGGGTGCCCATGCGACGCGTCGCATGCTGGCGACGGAGATGAGTCGTGGACGCGATCGGCTCGCGGGCAAGCGGGTCGTGATTTGGCAGTTTGCGGCGCGTGAGTTGGCGATGGGGGATTGGCAGATGATCCCGCTGCCGGATCCCGGTTCGGCCTCGGCCTCGCCCGGCGGCTTCCTGGTGCCCGGTATGGGCGCGCGCCGGGTGGTTGAGGGCAGGCTTGCGGCGGCGTCACCGGTGCCGGTGCCTGGGAGTGTTCCCTACAAAGATCACATCCGCAGTCTGCACTTGATCGACCTCGTGCCGGTAGGGGGTGGTACGGCGCTGGAGGCGGACCAGGCGGTGGTCTATATCTGGAGCATGCGTGACAATCGTTGGACGGCCTCGGCGACCTGGGAGGTGGGGGATCGGGTACGGCTGGAGCTCTCCCCCTGGTCGGAGTATGAGGGCGAGCTGGGGACGATCAACCGCAGTGATTTGGAGGACTTCGAACTCCAATTGGCGGATCCCTGTTGGGGCGAGGTTCCGGTATCTCCTTGATTTTGGAGCGGCTCCATCGTTTGATGGCTGCGGTTTCAAGGACTGTCTGTGGAACGGAGGGCGAACGTGCATCGATTTCGAATGCGAACAGGGTGGTTTTGGGCCTGTGGGCTGAGCTGTTGCCTGGTGCTGGTGGGCTGTGGAAATCAGGATGCCGCGGAGGATGCCTCGGCTACGCAGCCGCCGGTGGAGCAGCTCGCAGACGGTGTCTTCGAGGGAGGGGATGATGTTGAGACGCGGTTTCCGACGCCGCTGTTTAGGGTCAGCCCCGAGCTATCGGAGCGATTTCCCCTTTTCTGTGCCGAGCGGATCGAAGGTCTCGAGGCGGGTGCGATGGCC
>CALLYA010000207.1 GCA_937875495.1 uncultured Verrucomicrobiota bacterium | reverse complement strand
GTACGTGTACGTGTACGTGTACGGGTACGGGTACGGGTACGGGTACGGGTACGGGGTTATCGAGGAAGACGAGGGCCGATTGTCGCTCGGCCCAGAAGCGTTCGCGTACACAGCGAAGCGGTACACGTTCCCGTACGCGAGGATGCGGACGGAACCAGTTCACGAGAAATTGGATGTCTACCAGGTCAGGGATGGGTCTCGAACCGAGCCGTCCCCATTTGACAAGGCGAACGGCGCATCCTTATTAGCATCTTTAGTTTGAAACTCAGCCGGCGGGATCCGGGAGGCTTGTGCCGGGCTGCGCTTGAATGAGGTCGAAGCATGAATGACACAGAGAGACGGCAGTTGAAAATCGGGTTGCCCAAAGGCAGCCTTCAAGAGGCCACATTCCGACTGTTCGGGCGGGCCGGATACCATCTTCGTGTGGACGAGCGCAGCTATCATCCTATCATTGATGACGATGAAATCGAGGTTTTGTTGATCCGGCCGCAGGAGATTCCGCGGTATGTCGGGGATGGGATCCTGGACGTCGGCATGGCCGGCTTCGACTGGATTGTCTCCAGCGGCAAGGATCTGATCGAGGTGGCGGATCTGCCTTACAGCAAGAGAACCCGCAATCCGGTGCGGATTGTCCTCGCGGTTCAGAAAGACTCCCCGGTGCAGGGAGTGAAGGATCTCGAAGGGCTCTCGATTTCGACGGAGTATGTCGATTTGACGCGCCGGTGGCTCAAGGAAAACGGAGTCGATGCCCGCGTGGAGTTCAGTTGGGGTGCCTGTGAAATGAAGGTCCCCGACCTGGCTGACGCGATCGTGGTCAACACGGAGACCGGCTCATCGATTCGGGCACACGGTTTGCGAATTGCGGAAGAGCTGTTGATTTCGACGACCCGCTTGGTTGCCAACAGGGCGGCGTGGGACGATGCTTGGAAGCATCAGAAGATGAAGGCACTGACGACCCTGTTGCAGGGGGCCTTGGCGGCGGAGTGCCTTGTTGGGATCAAGATGAACGTGAACAGGGCGAACCTGCCCCGTGTGATCGAATTGCTGCCCGCGCTTCAGCGGCCGACGATCAGTCCTCTCACAGACGAGGACTGGACGGCGGTCGAGACGGTCATCGACGAGCACATTGTGCGGGACATGATTCCCAAGCTTTTGGCGGCGGGTGCACAGGGGATTATTGAATTCCCGCTCAACAAGGTTATACTCTAGCGTTTTACGGAAAAACAATTGTGGACCGGCCATGGTGTGGTCCAGAATGGACCGAGCGGAGAATTTTCCTGGAGGAAATATGGGTTCTCTCAAGAAAAAGCGGAAGAAGAAGATTGCGAAGCACAAGCGGCGGAAGCGGTTGCGGGCGGATCGCCACAAAAAGAAATAGCGTTCGCTCTCGCGCATTGCGTCGAACGACAAGGGCCCAACGATGGGCCCTTTTTTTTTGGTGCGGATTGCCTAGTCGGACGCAGGCGTGAATCAAGGGGCAACCCGTGGTACATTTTCGGAACACCGGAAGTTCATGGAAACCGAACTTATTACCGCCGGGCTTCTCAACTATCGGAACTGGCCATGACGAACACATACCCTCCCAGGCTGGGGCTACCCTGTCTGTTTGCCTATCTCGCGCTTACGGTTACCGGGTGTCTTTCCGCCACTGCCATCGATCGGCAATCCCCATCGCCGACCGCCCTGGCAGCGTACGGTCTTGCCTGTACTTCGGAGATCAACGGCGACCTCGATCAGGCCCTGCGCTTCATAGGCATCGCGATCAACGCGGACGGGACGAGTCCCGAGCTTCACATCCAGCACGGGCGGTTGCTCTCGCTGCGTGAGCAATGGACCGAGGCCGCCGATGCCCTTGAAAAGGCGCTCGAGCTGCAGCCGGACAACCTGGAAGCGCTCCGGTTCAAAGCGATTCTTGCGCTCAAAACCGAGCGGCCCGAGGATGCGATTGCCGACTACCGCGAGGCGCTGGCGATCCAGCCCGATGACCTGTCGCTCCACCTGGAACTGGCCCAGATCTATCATGCCGCTCAGCGCATTGAAGAGGCGATCGAGGTCCTACGCATTGCCCGCGAGAAAGCACCGGACGATTTTGAGATCCTCGTCGCCCTTGGGGAAATGGATTTTGAGGCGGCCCGCCTGCCGGGCGACCGCGTCCAGGGCAAACGGGAGCACTACGCCGCGGAGGCGGTCGAGGTCTTCTTAGCCGCGGCCGAACGGGATCCTGAGAACGGTCGGATCTGGCTGCGGTTGGTGGACCTCGCTCAGATCACCGGCGAGTTAGACCTGGCGATTCGCAGCTGCCGAAAGGTGCTCGAATTCAACCCCGAGTTCCATGTGGTCCGCCAACGTCTCGCCCAGACGCTTGCGGTCAAGGGTGAGCTGGAGGAGGCGATTGCGCAGGCGGACATCCTTCGGGAGCAGGAACCCCTCAATACGGACTTCATCAATCTGGCAGGGGCCTTGTATTGGCGGGTCGACCGAAGAGACGAGGCCTTGGCCTTGATGCAGGAGTCGATCGAGATCGATCCGAGGCAGACCCAACTGCGTGTTGAGTTAGGTGAACACCTCATGGAGCTGGAGCGCTACGCGGATGCGGTCGGGGTCATGGAGGGCGCGGGTTCGGACGGGGAACAGAGTCCGCAGTTGCAGTATCTGCTTGGATTGGGATACATCGTCAGCAACCGCCTTGCCGAGGCACGAACCGCCTGGGATCGATATGTCGCCTTGCTCTCCGAACGCGGCGTGGATCTGCGTGGGGCCGGTGAGTTTTACGTCCGATACGGCTTGCTCCTGCAGGATCTGGACGATTGGTCGGCGGCTGCGGAGATGTTTGAAAAGGCGGTGGAGGCTCAGCCGGACAACCTGATGGTATGTCGTGAGTTTGCGGTCAGCCTCTTCCGCGCCGGCCAGGAGGATCGCGCTCGGGACGTGATCGGGCATGCAGCACAGCGGGTACAATTGCCGCCTTTCCAGATCGCCCTCTTCAAGGCTCAGTTTGCTTTGGACATCGACGATTTCGCGACGGCCTCGCAGGAGTTCGAGGATGTTGTTTCGCTGGCATCGAATTTGGAAGAACCTCTTCCGGATGCTGAGTTGGCGAGGATCTTCTTCTTGGCAGGTGCTGCCAATGAGCGCGCATCGGCCTACCAACGGAGTGTGGATTTGCTTCGCAGATCGATCGAGCTGGATCCGCAGTACCCTGAAGCCCTGAACTATCTCGGCTACATGATGGCTGAACGCGGGGAGGACCTGCTCGAGGCCAAATCCCTCATCGAACGCGCATTGGAACTTTCACCGGAGAACGGCGCCTATCTGGATAGCCTGGGTTGGGCACTCTACCGGCTCGGCGACTTGAATGGGGCCTTGGAGAATTTGCTCAAGGCGCAGGAGAGTATCGACGACGATCCGGTCGTCTTCGAACACCTGGGCGATGTCTATTGGGATCTCGGTCAGCTTGGGCGCGCGCGGTCCGCTTGGAATCGTGCCTTGGAACTGGATCCTGGCAACCAGGACATCCAAAGGAAGCTCGACGAAAAGGGTGCAACCGAGCAGGTGCCGGAGGATCTCAAGGCCTCTTCCAACGGCTGCTGAGGCAGGGTGTCTTTGCATTGCTCTCGCAGGGGGGGGAGACCTTCGGTTTCGGGATCGAAACAGGACGCCGATCAATCGGGGAGGAACCTTGACGGGAGAAGAGGCTCCAGTGACTTCATCTGATACCGCGGTTGTGGAACCGGACGGTTCGACATGGTCGATGGGCCGGCGGGCCAACCGGAGGCGGGGATGTGCGTGGATGCTCGCGCGGCTTATGTTCCGTCTCCTGGTCACGCTCTGCTTGGTCATTCTCCTGTCGGCGGTTGTGGCCTGGGCGGGGGCGGGCTATCTTCTGAATCGTTTGGTACAGCGCAACTTGCCTCAGGGATGGAGCGGTGGAATTGGCTATTGCGGGCTTGGCTGGGATACGGTTTCTGTTCGCAAGCTTTGGCTTTTGGCGCCGAGCGGGGTGCGCATGGAAATCGACGGAATGGCCGTGTCCGGCCTCCGTTGGTTTGAGCGGGGCGTCGCTCATCGAATCGGCAGTTTCTTGACGATCCATGAGGTGGATGTGCACGGCCTCCATCTGCTTATGGAGGAGTGGGAGCAGCTAGAGGCGTTGCAAAAGGACTTTGAGGCGGTCCCATCCATAGCAAAGGCGCAGGCGGACCGCGACTCCCTGGAATCGAGTGAGGATGGTTCACGGTTACCCGCACAGTATCGCATGCTCCTCGGCGCCTTGAACATTCATGACGCACGGGTTGAGATTTCATCCATGGCCCTTGTGGTCGGTCTTTCGATGACGTCGGAAGGACTGGAATGGACCGAGCGGGGGGGGCGGATCAGCCCCGGTTCGATCCGGTTGGCGGCCTGGGGACCGATGACCCAGGGGATGGGTCAGAAGGCGGTTCACGCCCAGGGGCTTGAGGTCGCCCTTGCCTGGAAGGCCTTTGACGTGGCTTGGCCGGGGCCGGACCTGGAGGGTGCCGGGAGCTTGGCACGGGTGGCTTATGGACCGTATCAGGCCCATGGAATCCTGTTCCGTGTGCGCGGCAATCCGAATAAGATTGTGGTCGAACCTTTGGAACTCGGTTTCGAGGGGGCGGCGATTCGCGGGCGTGCACTCCTGGAGTTGAACAGGATGAATGCCGTGCCGGCATGGCGGGTCGAGGGACGGATACGAGGCCTGGATCTTGAGCGAATCGTGGAATTGATGGAATGGGGCGATTACGCGGAGGCCGAAGGGCGCTGGGATCTTCGACTCGATTGTGCGGGCGAGGGCAAGAAGTTGACGTTCATCGACGCGGATGGTCAGCAGCGGGCGGGGGCCCGGGGATGGCTCGACATCCGATCCGCCGATCAGCTTTTGGATCGTCTGCCGCCTGAACAGGCGCGGCAGATCAAGCCGGTCTTGGAAAAGACCAGGCAATATGTCATTGATGAGGGAAGCCTGCGCATCCAGCATTTGGGGGACGGTCGCCCATCGATCCAGATGTTGCTGAACGGGCCGTCCGGCCGGAGGCTGGTCGAGTTTCGGGTAGAGTCCGTGGTGGGCGAAGAGGAATGAAAGGACGGGACGGAAGATCATGCAGACGAACAGATGCGCGAGGATCAACAGTCGTGCGAGAGGCTCGCTCAGCAGCGTGATGGGGCTTGGGCTGCTGATTGGGTTTGCGACCCTTTCGGTTGCCTGTCGCACCCATCACGAGGTCGAGGTGGCGACCAAGGAGCCGATCCGGATCGACATGAATGTGCGCGTGGATATCTATGATCATGCACGTGCGATTGAGCGACTGGTGAGTGGTGCAGCAACGCCTCCGAGTTTTGATACGCCGTTTGAAGAACCCGAGGATTCGGAGACGGGCACGACGAAAGAGAAGGCCTCCGATTCAGGCCTTTGGCGGAGGCCGGTGGAAGGAAACTCCCCGGTCATGCTTGTTGCTGCAGACGCACCGGTGACGAAGGCGGAATTCGATGCGGCACTGGCTCGGCGCAAAGCACGGTTCCCGAAATTGGTACCGTTAAAGAGCTCGGGGAAGGTTGGAGAAAACCGGCTGGGGCTGCTTGCGGCTCGCCAAGCGGTGCAGCCAGCTGAAAAGGCATTGATGGATCAGGAGAACAAGGATCGGATGTTGGTCTACCGCTTCCAGGCGGAAGCGCGCAAGGCGAGCATCAAGGAGGTCCAGTTCGCCTTTGCCAAGGTCCAGCGCGAGATGGCCAAGCGGGGTGAATGGATCGAGGTCCCGACCGACCCGAAGAACCCGTCCAAGCCCTGGGTCTGGACCCAGAAGTAGTGAGGTGGATTGGTTGGCTGGCATGCGCCTGGCGACCGTTCGATAGCGTCATCGTCATGCGTGAAGGCAGGGGGGGCAACCGCCAAGACGCCAAGGGGATGGGATTAACCGCCAAGACGCCAAGGACGCCAAGGGGGGGAGGGGATTAACCGCCAAGACGCCAAGGACGCCAAGGGGGAGGGGATTAACCGCCAAGACGCCAAGGACGCCAAGGGGGAAGGGATTAACCGCCAAGACGCCAAGAACGCCAAGGGGGAGGGGATTAACCGCCAAGACGCGGTTGGGAGGTGACCTGAGCCTTATGGATGTGCGCGAGCGTGGGTGCGGTCCTCGGCAGACCCTCAACTTCGTTGGCCGGTTCCTACCTCCTCTTTTCTTTCATGGCGCCCTTGGCGTCTTGGCGGTTCGTCTTATGGGCCGGCCCTCGGCAGACTCTAAACTTCGTTGGCCGGTTCCTATCTCCTCTTTTCTTTCTTGGCGCCCTTGGCGTCTTGGCGGTTCGTCTTATGAGCCGGTCCTCGGCAGACCCTCAACTTCGTTGGCCGGCTCCTATCTCCTCTTTTCTTTCTTGGCGTCCTTGGCGTCTTGGCGGTTCGTCTTATGGGCCGGTCCTCGGCAGACCCTCAACTT
>CALLYA010000206.1 GCA_937875495.1 uncultured Verrucomicrobiota bacterium | reverse complement strand
GCGCATCCATGCAGGCACCAATCAGACCGTCTGGTTCCAGTCCGAGCCCGACTGGATCTACGATTGCCCGCCCGATGTCGTCGCGTTCGGCACCGGCGATTTCCTCGCACCCACCGGCGATGAACTCCTGCTGTTCACCGTCTCCGGCGTCTACGCCTGGACCCCGACCGCCAACCGCCGCGCACGCCCCATGCAGCTCCTCGATATCAACCTGCTCTGGCAGCTCCCCGACCAGCGCCACCTCGTGCCCTGGCAGGACGGTATCCGTGACTGGAACGGAGACGGACTCCTTGACCTGTTGATCCCGGAGCCGGATGGCTTCCGCCTTGCCGTGCGGGCCGCGGACAACACGGCCGACACCGCTCCCGGCTTCCTCGATCCAATCATCCTGCGCATGGAAAGCCGCGACCCGGCAGCGCTGAGCACCGGCCAGCGCGCACGCCGAATGGAAGTGCGCCACCAGGCACGCCAACTCAGCCTCTCCCTCGACCTCGGCGACTCCGATCCCAAGTACCAACGAACCAGTCTCTCCATTCGCGAGAGCATCGCCGCGCCCATGCAGGCCGACTGGGACGGCGACGGCCGGCCCGACCTGCTCGCGCTCAGTCCTGAAGACCTGTTCGTCTGGCCGTTCAATCAGCCCAACGGACTTCCCCAAGCGCCGCCCTTGCGACTCGAGTTCCCCGTTGCCATGGACGCCGCACGTTTCCTCGATGTCTCCTTCAGCGCACACGCAGTCGACCTCGACCGGGACCGCAAGAGCGATTGCGTCATCCTCGCGGGCGATCGCAACTCGACTGAGCCGCGCACCCAGGTCCTGGTCTATCTCCAGCCCAACACGCAGAACGCATCTGCATCCTCCCAGCTGTTCGGCGAGGCGGGCCACCCCGATCAGCTTCTGCTCGTGAGCGGGTTCGCAGGTATGCCGCAACTGACCGATTGCGACGGAGACGGTTTTCCCGACCTGTTCCTCGCACGCGTTCAGCTCACCTCCATGGAGGCCCTGCGCGCCGCCACCAGCGGTCAGATCAACGCCGAGCTGCTGCTCTATCGCAATCAGAACGGCCGGTTCTCCAGCCGCCCCGACGCCACCATGACCCTCGCGCTCCCCGCCGATGAGTTCACCGGCACCGGCAGCGGCGCAGGCGTCTTCGCACGCTGGATCGGGGATGTGACCGGCAACGGAATGCAGGACCTGCTCCTGCGCGATCAACCAGGCCGCCTGCGCATCTTCGCCCTCGGCAAGACCCGCAACGGACTCGGCTTCACCCCACGCCCCATCTTCGAAACGACCATCGCCGATCATGCACGCATCCGTTTCCCCAACACGGGAACACCTGAGATCCTCGTGCTCGAAGGCAATAAAACCGTCCACATGAGGTTCCAATGATCCGAGCTCATATACGCCTGACCTGCGGCACGCTCGCCGCATTCGCCGCCCTCGGATCGTTCGCGCCCGGATCCGCGGCCCCCGCCGCAACGCCCACACTCGTCGAACACCGCTTCGAAACCGAGTTTACAATCGCCGCGTTCCAGACGGCCGGACTCGGAAGCGACGGTGCCGAGCAGCTCATCCTGGTCGGCGAACGGGGCGAAGTGACCACCTGGCCGGCCAACTTCGCCCCGAACGGCGCGTTTGCCGTGAAAAATCCAGAGCGCTGCCTGCTCAGTCCGATCCCGGCGGCGGCCCCGGACACAAACGGCGCACTCGCCGCGCTCACCCCGGACGGACTCCTCCTACACCCGTTCGATCCCGACCGCGGCATCCTGCCCGAAGCCGCAACCGCACTCGCCGATACCCGCTTGCAACTGCGAATCGGGGCCCCGCGTTTCTCCGCCATCCTGCAGGACGTCAACGACGACGGCCGGCACGATCTGCTGCTGCCCCAGCAGCGCTCCTACGAGCTCTGGCTGCAACAGGCCCCCGGTCAGTCCCCGCAGTAC
This sequence comes from uncultured Verrucomicrobiota bacterium, assembly GCA_937875495.1. GTDB lineage: Bacteria > Verrucomicrobiota > CALLYA01 > CALLYA01 > CALLYA01 > CALLYA01. Next base: position 2,842 of record CALLYA010000206.1, on the reverse strand, counting down.
ATCAAGACCGCGGAGGTCCGTACCGATGTCCGCATCGCACGCGAGACCGATGCCGATGCCCTCACCGATCGGCTGGAAAACTCGTTTCATATCCCCAGCCTCCACTTCCAGGACGTCAATGGCGACGGCCGAGCAGACCTGCTCGCCAGTACAGGTGACCAGCGCAGCTTCCACATCCAGACCGCTGACGGCCTGATCCCGCCCGACCCCAGCGTCGTCCTCGACCTCGATATCTTCCGCGATACCACCCCGCGCTCCGATCTGCGCCCCGGCCAGGTCCTCGCCGGCAGCGATAACGCCACCCTGGCCATGCAGGATCTCAACGGCGATGAAATCCCCGACTACGTCATCGCACACCGGCGTAAGCTCTGGGTCTTTCACGGTTCGCCCGATGGCCCACAGTTCACGCAGCCATCCGCCATCATGAAGACCGCCGAGGATGTGACCGTCGTCCTCATCACCCCGCTCGATGACGACCCCCTCCCCGATCTGCTCCTGCTGCGGGTCCAGATCCCGTCGATTGGGATGATCCTCAAAGGGCTCTTCTCAAACCTCGATATCGAAATCTCCGCCACCGGCTATGCAAACCAACAGGGCTCCCCCTCCGCCTGCCCGAGCTGATGAAGATCGTCCGCGATCCGCAATCGCTCATCGCCCGGCTGCAGGACGCCGCCAGCCGCTTCCGCGACGCCGCACAGGGCGATTTCAACGGCGACGGCCAACCCGATCTCGCACTCCTCACGCCCGCCGGCGATCAGATTGAAATCTGGCTCGCTCAGACACAGAACGGGATCAGTACCAGCGCCAGCCCATTGCGCAACATCTTCTTCGAAGACAACAACCGGGTCTGGGATATCGACCGCATCCTCAACGCCCTCGGCGAGCTCGCCGAGAATATCCAGTCAGGCCTCACCTCCGACCGCCCAGCCGATATCACACTCACCCTCGATCGTAACCCGGCCGAGGAGACCCTACGCATCCTGCGCCGGCAATCCACAGCCGGCCGCCCCGATGACCTCATCCTCCTGACCCAAGACACCGACAATGGAGGTAAGGCCATCCTCCGCGTCTTCACCATCGCCGAGCCCCAATAACCCCCAGTACAGCCCCCCCACCTCTGCGCCTCAGCGCCTCTGCGCGAGACCTCTCCCTTCCCCTATCCCCGCCCGACCCATCGGCCGCCCAGAGCCTCGGCCACCTTTCGGTAGTACTCGTCGGTCCGTGCATACTCCAACCCGTGCTCGCGATAGAGCCGGTCCGCATAGTGATAGTTCATTCGGTCGCACAGCAGGGAGTCGATCTTGCCCCGCAGCAGCTCGGCCAGTCCCTCCGCCCCGGGCAGCACCGGTGCCACCATCACGAAGGTCCGAATCCCCGCCCGATGCAGATCCTCCAATGCCATGATGCGAGAACCGATCGTGGGCGCGTGCGGCTCGAAAATGCGCCGGATCCGATCGTCCGCCGTCGAGATCGAGAAGCCGACCTCGACCCCGGGCGCACACCGCAGTAAATCAATGTCGCGCAACACCAGCGCGGATCGGGTCTGGATCGACACCGGCCAGCCGTTCGACAGCAGGATCTCCAGGCACGCACGCGTCAACCGATAGCGCACCTCCAACGGTTGATACGGATCGCATACACCGCTGACCCAGACCCGGCCCGGCTGCTTCTTGCGAATCTCCCGCCGCAACAGCTCCGCGGCGTTGATCTTGACGTCCACAAAGTCGCCCCAGGGCTCCTCATGCCCCGTCACCCGCTTCATGAACCGCGCATAGCAGAAGGAACAACCGTGCTGACACCCACGATAGGCATTCACCACATACGGCTGCACCTTCGACTTCGATAAGATGCTCTTCGCCTCAATCTCAGTAATCTTGAGCGCCATAAACAGACAGATACACGAAACCAAGCCCATCATCATCCCATCCGGATCCCGGAGGTCTCGCGCAGAGGGGCGGAGGCGCAATGACGTCTCCGGTCAAGGAACAGGTAGTGGGCTGGCCGACGGTTCTGACCTATTCGGTTTTGGGGATTATTATTGTGATGCGGACCCCGCTGAACTGTTGGTTCAGTGCCGTTCAGCTTTGGTAGCACCCTCCCCCTCTGCACCTCAGCGGCTCTGCGCGAGACCAACCAATTCTAAGCTTGCCATTGCCGACAGGGATTCAATCATCAAAGATCTGCTCACTGATCCATTAACCGAGCACTGATCTTTCCTGGATCTTGACGGCAATCCAATACAGCCCAAACCTGGGTGATTTGATCCTCGATCCGATTGTAAATGAAAAATGGAAATTTCCTCGAGAGAAGGCGATAAAAGCCGAAATGAACTGAACGAATGCCAGCATATAGAAGAAGCGAATCAATGTCCGAAAACAGAGAATTCAGAAAATAATCTCCAAGTCCATCACTCTGCTGGTCATAAAAGCGGAAGCCTTCGAGCAAATCGAGTTCGGCTTCCCCCATAATCTGGATCATCATTGGGTCTGCTCGCGAATCCTGCGTTTGGCTTCCGCCCAATCTCCAAAACTGGATTCACCCTCACGGACCCGCCTTTCTCGAGCCTGGAGAACGTCCGAATGCCATGCTGGAGAGGGAATCTGGTCGGGTGCCTTCTGCAGGTCACTCCAGATCTCTTCCATCACCCTGAGCTTCTCCAGGGTCGTCATCTTATCCAGTTGGATCGTGCTCTTCATAGCTGCATTCCTCGATTCAGCCTAGGCATACTCCCCCATACATGCAATCCCCATATTCCATCGTCACCCGGATCCCGGAGGTCTGGCCTCTGCGCGAAGCTTGAGCTTGTCCGAAAAGCCCATTGGGGCATAGCTGAAGGCACTGC
>CALLYA010000205.1 GCA_937875495.1 uncultured Verrucomicrobiota bacterium | reverse complement strand
ATGCTCGATCTTAGAGCGTCAATGATTTACAGCAATATCTAAGAAACTTGGGCTAGCTCCACGCGCAACGGAGCTCCGACCTCTGACTTGTATCCCTCAGATGTTCACTAGGCCGAAAGCACTACGATACAATATCCGCATCCAGTGTTACGTTATATCTCCCTTTGTGGCTCACTCAGGGTCGGCAATTACCGGCCGTACTAAACTCGGAGAGGAACCACCATGAAGATTCGAATTCTCGTCGCGATCCTCTGGTCCCTGTCGCTGCTGGGCGTGTACAGCCTTGCACGAAGGTCGTCGGTGCCCGATGACTCTGCAGCGGAAACGGATACGATCGGTCAGCGTAACCATATTGTGATCTATGAACCCAACCCCAGCCTCGCTTCCGGGAATGCGCGTGCGGATCGCAGCGATTCCGCGGAGGGCGCAGAGGTTCCTCGGGATCTGGGGCCTGCCGATTCCGGGATGGGGCGTATCTCCTCGCGTTTTATGGAGCAGACCCTCGGCCGCGCGTTGGACAGCAAGGACCCGGTCGCGCGGAACCTGGAGATCGCGCAGATGATCGCGGGACTGGACGCGAGCAATGTTCAGGCCGCGTTGCAGGCGTTTCAGGACGCCCCGCGGAATCGGGAGAACGAGGAGTACTTCCGGCTTTTCATGCATGCCTGGGGCCAGATCGACGGTAAGGCGGCGCTCGATTTCGCCTTTAACAGCGACGATCCCAGGCGGTATGTCGGCGCTGCCGATGCTGCCATGTCATCCTGGGCGGCGACCAATCCGAACGCCGCGGTGGACTATCTTGAGACCTCTGAAATGGACGATCGCGCGCGGAGGTTTATGACGGACAGCCTGGTGCGTGGCTGGGCGGACGGCGAATTGCACGGAGCGGGGGCCTATGTCGCCTCGCTACAGCCTGGAGATCAGCGCAACAACCTCGCACAGATGCTGGTGGGCCAGTATCTCGATCAGGAAGGCCCTGCCGGTGCGATGCGCTGGGCCGAGCAGACCGCGATGAGCGGACTGGATGAGGCTTACAGCTCCGTGGTGATGAATCGGGTGGCCGATCGGATCGCTCAAACCGACCCGGAGACTGCGGCCCTCTGGTTCGATCAGAGCTCTGCCAACACGGCGATCTCCAGTCGCACCCTCGGCGAGATCGCCAGCGAGTGGGGCGAGCGCGATCCGATCGCGGCCGCCGCGTGGCTCGACTCCCACATCGGCGATGAGCGCGTCAATGGTGACGCCATGGCGGGTCTTGCCCGGCAATGGGCACGCCAGGATCCCCAAGGCGCGGCAGCCTGGGTCGGGCAGCACCTCGACCAAGGCGGTCTGGTCAATGGTCAGGTCGTGGCGAGCCTGTCGCGCGAATGGGCCGATAACGACCCGCAGGGCGCCATCGATTGGGTCAGCCGGATCCCAGACCCGCAGGTGCAGGGTCCGGGCTATGCCTCGATCATGGACCGCTGGGCGCGGGAGAACGCAGGCGCAGCCGGCTCCTGGTTGAATCAACAGCCGGTAACACCCGTACGCGACTATGCCGTTGAGGCGTTCGCCAACCGGATCGCCTGGGAGAGTCCCGAGGTCGCCTTGCTCTGGGCCCAGGAGATCCAGGACGAGGAGCGCCGTGTGCGCTCCACGATACGGACCGCTCAGGCGCTCTACCGGCAGGATCCTGAGCTGTATCAGACCTACCTGCCCGAGCTTGGACTCTCCGAGGATGCCCAGCGCCAGATCACCAATCCGCGCCGCGGTCGGCGCTGAGACGTGCGTGCCCGCGCGTACTGAATCCAACCAAGCCTGCAGCGGACCACGAGGCCTCACTCGAATCGGATGAGGCCGTCGAACATCTTGTAATGTTGCTGGATAGGAAGTCGATCCATCCAGGAGCGAACCTCCAGGGTGCGCCAGGGACCTGAGTCGGCGCCGCCACCGTTGTCGTTGTTCCAGAGCCAGATCGGGGTCGGCCACAGGCAATACCGAGGATTTACATGCCTGTAGAAATCCTCTTTGACCCCGGTCTGTCCGTGGTGCGCCATCTGGACGTAGTCGCTCGGGAGGCGATCGGCCAGCGGCCCCCGCAAGAGCTTGTCGCCGCCCTCCTCACCGAGGTCGGCGAGGAAGAGTACCGATTTTTGCGGGTCGGACATGCGCAGGACCATGCTCGAATTGTTGACAGGGTTCTGGGTGATCTCGGGGTTGTCGACGCCGAGGACCTCGATTTGAATGCCGTCGAGCTGGAGTTCCTGGCCGGTGTCGAGATCGATGATGCTGTGCTCGGTCTGCGCGATGGCCTGGTGGAACAGCTCGAAGGAGGTGCGTTCGCCGTCGGATGTGTGTTTCTGCATCCAATCCAGCGAGGGGAGGGATGCGTAGATCGCCTGGATCTCGAGCTTGCCGGGTGATTTCACGATCTCGCGCAAGGCATCGAAATGGTCGCTGTGCGGGTGGGTGATGAACCATGCCTCGACCCGGTTGCCGAGCGCTTCAAGGAATTGGGCGAGATAGGGCGCGTCCCCTGCGTTGCCGCCGTCAATCACGATCACTTTGCCGCCCCTGCCGCGAATCACATACGACATCATCTGCGTCGTTGTCTGATTGGGCAGCTGCCAAACCATAAAGCTGCCTTTGGCTTCCTCCGCGGGTGCATTCGCGGCATCTGCGGAGGCAGGGAGAAGTTTCAGGAGGGCGACTTCGCCATGCGGTACCGCGAGCTTGCAGCGGAGCGCGCCGTCGTTCGAGGCGACAAAGGGAACCGGCCGTTCCGAGCCGAGATCGACAATCAGGTCGACCGCGAAGGGCAGGTCAGCGAGCTGGACCGTGGTCTCGGCGACGGTTGTTTCGTGGTTGATCACGAAGAGATAGCCCTCGTCCTGGTTGGCGCGAACCGTCGCCTCGATATCGGGATTGGTTGAAGCGACGCGTGGGCGGACGCCGGCGGCTCGGGTCAGCGCGGTCAAAAGGCTGCGGAGCTGGTTACGCGCGGAGGCGTTTTCGGTTTCCCAAGTGTGGAAGTAGGTATCCTGCAGGCAGAACCCGAGAAGGAACGTCTGGCCCTCCCCTGTCGCGCGATGGACGACTGCCGGCAGGCCGGCGGCCGTGGTCGCCAGGACCTTGCCGGTGGTGACGCTGCATGCACGCGGACTGATCAGGGGGAGGTCCAGGGGGATCTCCATGACCTCGCCCTTGAGGCGGTCGGTCTTGAAGATCGATTCATCGGGGCGATCCGCCGGGAGGTTCGCCCAGATCGGCGCTTGCTGCCTGTAGGGCACCCAATGCCCGGCGCGTTGAATCCGGCCTGTCTCGGCCGACTCCACGCCGAAGAGCTCCTCCATGACCGGCATCGGCTTACGATCCGCCCCGAGACCCGGCACGCAATCGGCCACGACCGTTCCGCCGTTGGCGACGAATTGCGCCACGTGCCTGGCCACCGGTTCCGGCAGCAGCGCCACGTCAAAGAGGACGAGCAGTTCATAGCCTTCAAGGGTGTCATCGACGACCTGGTCCTCGTGGAGGATATCGAGCTCGCCGAATGCCCTCAGGAAGAGCTCGAACGAGAGGCCGACGTTGAAGTATTCCTGCTGCAGCTGGATGTACTGGGTTCTGGGGAAGAGCATACAGGCCTTGGCCTTGAGCTTGGGCGCGTCGAGCAGGCGCGCCCCGGCTTTCTGAAGGAGTCGGAGTCCTGCGCCGAAGCTCTCCCAGTGCCCGGCGTCCACGGGGATCTTGTAACCTGTCAGGAGGAAGTCCGCGCCATTGGCCACTGCCGTCATGCTCATCTCACGCTCCGCCCACGACATGGCCGCCAGGTCGGGTCCGAGGAAGTCCTTGAACCAGGCCGGATTGTAGGTTCCCACCCAAAACCCCAGCTCCTTGCCGTGGCTGCGGGTCAGATTGCGCATTTGTGCCATGGAGTAGTGGGTCTGACTGATCCGTGGTTTCGGCAGGCGGGCGGGGCGGCCGAAACGGAAGTCGAACATCATATAGGGGTAGATATCGAAGACGAACATGTCGGCGAAATCGCCGCCCCAGTGGAAGACATCGTCGATTGCGATCTCGGAGTGGGAGCTGAACCCGGCGCCAAAGGTGTTGTGGCTGTCGTGGGTCAGGACGACCTTGAAATCGGGATTGAGCTCTTTGACGATCTGGTAGACTTGGCGCCAGCCGTCGGGAAAATAGGCCGATCGGAAATCGATCACGTCCTGCCACTTCTGTGGGTCGTTTCGAATGCCATCGAGATCGGGGGGCAGTTCGTACCCGTACCGGCGTTGGAACTCGGCCTTCACCTCCGGGTTATAGCCGAACGATTGCGGTCCCCAATGAAACGGCTCGTCCTGATAGACGAAGGCGTTGTAGAGCCGAGGGATATCCGCCAGCGGCGCGAGTGCTTTTTCGGCGTTGGCGCGCACGGCCTTCGCGTATTCGGGTGAGTAGACGCAGATCGCGGGCGGCTCGGTCCGTCCGAAGAGCTCGAGTGCACCGGTGTGAACGGTGATAAACATCCCGAGCGACTGTGCGTAGTCCAGGATGATCGCCTGCTCCTCGGGTGGGCGGTGGGTCGGTGCCTCGATCCCGGTAAAGCCGTGGGCTCGAATGTTGTCGACCGTTGCGCGAAGGGTTGCCTCGCTCAAGGGCCCGTCCTCGCCCTTCCAGCCTTCGCCGGAGGGCACCGGCGAGAACTGGGTGGCGACCGGAAACCCTTCGACCTCGGCGATGCCGACGCCTGCCGAGCGAACCGAGAGAAGAAGGAAAAGAAGAAGAAAGGTGAACCTGGGGCGCATCATCAAGAGAGTCCTTTCCTGGCGCCTGCGACGCCGTTGCTCCGCAATCGATGGTCCCGCCATCCTATCCCGAACCAACCCGGTGGGAAAGGCAAGAAGAGGGGGCATTCGGACCAGTGCAGGGATATTTCACCTGGTTGAGACCGCACTGTCCCCGTGCGGCTTTGTTCGCC
>CALLYA010000204.1 GCA_937875495.1 uncultured Verrucomicrobiota bacterium | reverse complement strand
ACCCTGAATGGACGATCTACACGCGACCTCGGCATCTGCCCAGTTCCGCCATCACCGGTTGCGACGTTCAGCGCGCAATCGTGACGGAGGGCTGCAGGCTGGAGAAGGCGAAGATCGAGAACGCCTCGATAGGGATCCGCAGTTGGGTCCGCGCGGGGAGTCATTTGCGCGATGTGGTGATGATGGGAGGAGACTTTTACGAGCGCAATCGGAGCATTGGGCTGCCGGCGGTTGGTGTCGGCGAGGACTCGTTCATCGAGCGAGCGATCCTCGACAAGAACGTGCGCATCGGACGCAATGTGCATATCCGCGACCACAGTGGAGAGCCGGACGGCGATTTCGAGAACTACCACATCCGCGATGGTGTGGTTGTGGTGCCCAAAAACACCGTGATTCCGGACGGATCGGTCATCTGAGCGGCTCTTCCTCCATGCGGTGGTGCCGCTGCTGTCCCTGCCATGTGAGCGGCTTGGAGTAGAAGGGATATTCGGCCTCCCTGCCCTCATACTGGTATTTCCAGCGCTTGTAGGACCAGACCCACTGCTCGGGCCACTTCTCGATCAGCTGGTGCAGGAACAGGACCGTGTTGTTCATCAGCCGGTCCAGTTCCTGTATTTCGCTCGATTTGTCGCCCCGTGCGGAGGGGCGGGCACGGTCCTTCCAGAGGACACCGAGGTCATAGATTCCGGCCGGGTCGGCGATGCAATAGACGCCGCGGATGCCGGCTCCGGTGCGGGTTCCGAGCACAGCGATGGCGCGGGACATCGTGACTGGAAGCCCGAAGAACTCGACCCAACTTCCGCCCTGGATCGGCTTGATGTTCTGATCGATGACCAAGGTCGCGATGCGCCCCTGGGCCAGTCCTCGGAGCAGCGGACGGGCGCTGTCACGGGCGGGGATGGTTTGATGAATACCGCCTTCGCGTTGGCCGTTGAGGAAGGACCGGATATGGGGGTTGCGGATGTGATGGACGACGATATCGAGGGGCAGCTCCAGAAACTGGCAGGCCAGGGCGGCCATCTCCCAATTGCCGTGGTGTGCCAGCGCGAAGATCTGTGGGATCCCCTCGGCACGTTCCCGCTGGAGCTCGGCCAGTTGGGGTTCATTAACCCTGATGTACTGACGGAAATTCTCCGTGCCGATGCGCTGAGACCAGAACGTGTCCAGAGCGGTCAGTGCCATATTCCGGTAGGATGCGGCCATGATCCGCTTGCGATGGGAGGGATCCGGCGGGTTCGGGAAGACGCGGTCGTAATTGGCCTCCGCAATGCTGCGATGAGTGGATGGGAATCTGCACGCCCATCGCCCCAGGCACCGAGCCAGGTTGACGACCTGTCTGCGTGAGAGAGGCCGGACGGAGGACTGGACTATTTTCAGTCCCAAACCTTCTATCATATAGCGAAATGAGTTCATGTCGAGGTCCCTTTCTTGACAGGAGCGGAGGTGGATGTCAAGGTAGGCGCAGTTTTCAACACGAAAGGTGTTGTGGGCCGGTAGCTCAGTTGGTAGAGCAGCGGACTTTTAATCCGCGGGTCACAGGTTCGAACCCTGTCCGGCCTACCACGTATGGTATATGAAGGTTAGGCAATGGGTCTTGAAAATCGCGATTACATGCGCCAGTCGCCTGGTGGCGGAAGCCCCTTCGGCCTTTTGGGCGGAGGGTTGCCGAGTGCGACAAAGCAGATCCTGATTGCCATTGTGGCTGTCTTTCTCGTCCAGCTCGGCATGAATGCCGCCCTGGGGCCATCCGACGCGTTCCGCCCCAACTGGTTCGAGGCGAACTTTTCCCTGAGTTGGCAAGGGATTAGTCACGGTAAGCTCTGGCAATTCGTTACTTATGCATTCCTTCACGAGATCGGCCCCTTTTTTCTGCATATCCTGTTCAACGGCTATGTGATCTACGTGTTCGGTCGGACGGTGGAAATGCGCCTGGGGCGAGCCGGGCTTTTCCGTCTCTTTTTTGGAAGTGTCGTGGGTGGTGCGTTGCTCTGGCTCCTGATCAGTGGGCGCTCCAGCACGGGGTATGTCCTCGGCGCATCGGCGGGCGCGTATGGTTTGATTGTGGCTTACGCGACGCTGAACCCGAATCGCATGCTGATGTTGGTATTTCCGCCGATGCTGTTGCCTGCCAAGTGGATGGCGATTGGAATCATCGGGATCGACCTCCTGATGGTCGTGGCGGGACAGAATCGATACGTGGCATGGCAGGCGCACCTTGGGGGTGCCCTGGTCGGGTATTTGATGGTGCGCTACGGGATCGGCCTTGGGGGTCGGAGCCTGACTCAGGTGGATACCTCGGATTGGGGTTGGAGTCCGTCGATGCAGCGCCCCTTGCCTCAGGGTGAGCGCGGAATTTTTCGCACTTCGGTCTTTCAGCGGATGGCGGAGATGTTTCGCAGCCTACGGCACGGCTCGAGTCACGGTTCGAGTCCTTCCGTGGGGCGCGGGTTTGGTCCGGGCCCTGGTGAGGACGACTTCCATTCCCCCGATTACGTCGAGCGTGAAATCGATCCCATCCTGGACAAGATTTCCGAGCGGGGGTTTCAGAGCCTGTCTCGGCAGGAGCGCCTGAAGCTCGAGCAGTTTCACCGGCGGCGCCACTGAGCGGATGCCATCCCCGTTCGACCGTGGACTGGAAGGCTCTTAGGCCAGCGGGATTGGGCTCTTACGGAGGGTCTTTTGCCACAGAGGGCACAGAGTTCACAGAGAGGTTCTCCCTTTTACCATCGGCGAGACGGCCTGCACTTCCGCCGGGGTAATATCAGATGGGAAATGACTTGCGCCTCTGTGTGCTCTGTGGCCTCTGTGGGAGGAATCTTCTGACCAGAGGTCGCCCGAAAAGTTCAATGGCGAAGCAAGATCGGGGTCGGGGTCGGTATCGGTATCGGTATCGAAGGGCCAGGTGCCATACAGCGCAGGAATCGATCCCGATCCCGTTTCCGATTTCGATTTCGATTTCGATTTCGATTTCGATCGGACGGATCGGACGGATCGGGAGCTATTGCCTGGA
>CALLYA010000203.1 GCA_937875495.1 uncultured Verrucomicrobiota bacterium | reverse complement strand
CGTCTTATGGGGCCTGCCATTGCCGGATGAACTGTCCTCTTGGATTCGATTCGGTTAGCGGGATGCCAGCAGGCAGGGAAATTCAACCGCCAAGCCACCAAGGGCTCCAAGGGGAAGGGAATTCAACCGCCAAGACGCCAAGAACGCCAAGGGGGGAAGGAATGATAAGTTGGGAGATGACCTGAGCCTTATGAATGGGTGCGAGCGCGGCTGTGGCTCTTGCCAGCCCCTCCACTCCTATCTCATCATTTCTTTCATGGCGTCCTTGGCGTCTTGGCGGTTCGTCTTCCCGCGCCCTTGCGATACGGAGGGGGGCGAGCGAACCCGATCTTGCTTTGCCATCTACTCTTTCGGGCAATCTTGAGCTATGGGTAAGGGGTCTGTGTCATGAATCGAGAATTTGGACGATACCGTGTTTCCCTGAAAATGGCCCACTCTGTAGCGCCTGTTCACCGGCTATGCAGCACCAACCCGGTGGGTGCCGTGGGTGGGGATGGTATGGATTTCTCCGTGTTGAAGATTGCCGATCAAGCCTCTAGAGTGTTTGGCCATGGGTAAAGGCAGCAAATCATTAGTCATTGTGGAATCTCCGGCGAAGGCCAAGACGATCAATAAAATCCTTGGGGACGCGTATGAGGTCAAGGCATCGATGGGCCACGTCCGGGACCTACCGGCCCGGGAATTCGGGGTGGACATCGAGCAGGGGTTCGCGCCCAAGTATGTTCCTGTTCAAGGGCGAAAGGACATTCTGGGTGAGCTGACCAAATCCGCGCAAAAATCTGATCAGATCTTCCTTGCTCCCGACCCCGACCGCGAGGGGGAGGCGATTGCCTGGCACTTGCGGGAGGCCCTGGAGGAGCAGGGCAAGCTGAAGGGGAAGCCCTTTTTCAGGGTGACCTTCAACGAGATCACCAAGGATGCCGTCTCGCGTGCATTTGAGACGCCCAGGGAGATCGACATGGCCAAGGTCGACAGCCAGCAGGCCCGTCGAATCCTGGACCGCCTGGTGGGGTATAAGCTGAGCCCGCTGCTATGGAAGAAGGTGGGGCGTGGGCTCAGCGCGGGACGGGTGCAGAGCGTGGCCGTGCGTCTGGTCTGCGAGCGAGAGGATGAGGTTCGCGCGTTTCAACCCGAAGAGTATTGGACTCTGGATGCTGCGCTTACGAAGCGGGAGGGGGACGCCCCGGAATTCCTGGCCAGGCTGGCCAGGATCGACGGCGAGAAGGCCACGGTCTCTTCGGGGGCACAGATGGACGCCATCCTGCGCGATCTGGAGGCTGCAGAATGGTCGGTTGCGGAGATCGGAGAGCGGGAGCGGAAGCGCTCAGCGGCCCCACCCTTCACGACCAGCACGCTTCAGCAGGCAGCCAGCAGCAGGTTGCGCCTGACGACCCGGCAGACCATGTCGGTCGCCCAGGAATTGTATGAGGGGATTGACCTGGACGGTTCGGGGCCGGTCGGTCTGATCACGTACATGCGTACCGATTCAGTCAACATCGCCAAGGAGGCGCAGGACCATGCCCGGGAGTTCATTCGGGAGCGGTTCAGTCCTGAGTATGTGCCTGAAAAGCCCAACATCTACCGTTCGCGAGCGGGGGCTCAAGCGGCCCATGAAGCTGTTCGCCCATCGGAGGTAACGTTGACGCCGGAGGATGTGCGGATCAAGCGGAGTCTCACCCCGCGTCAGCTGGCGTTGTACCGTCTGATCTGGGAGCGATTTGTGGCGAGTCAGATGGCGCCTGCGCGGTTCAAGACACTGACGGTGGAGATCGATGCGCTCCCCTCCGGCGGCAGTCCGAGTTATCGTTTTCGTTCCAGTTCGACCCAGACGGTATTCGAGGGATTTCTGAAGGCCTTTTCCGGAGGCGGCGGCAAGCATGGTGCTGCCAAAAAGAAGGGCAAGGCAGAGGAGGACCCGGACCAGGAGCCGTCACCGGACGCCTTGCCGGAGACGGAGATCCCGCCTTTGGCCGAGGCTGAGGCGTTGGACTGCCAACGAACGCTTCCAGAGCAACATTTCACACAACCGCCACCACGCTATACGGAAGCGTCATTGGTGCGTGCCTTGGAGGAAAATGGCGTCGGTCGGCCGAGCACCTATGCACCGACGATCAGCACCATACTTCAGCGAAAGTATGTGGACCGCGAAGACCGCACGCTGCATCCCACCTCCTTGGGGGAGACCGTCAATCGGCTGCTTGTGGAGCATTTCCCGGACCTTGTGAACGTGGAATTCACCTCCAAGCTGGAGACGGATCTGGATCAGATCGAGGAGGGACACGTCCAGCGCGGTGATCTGCTGGAGCAATTTTATACTCGTTTCGCCAAGACCCTTGAGCTTGCTCGAGAGACCATGGACAACATGAAGGCGCAGGTTCAGCCGACCGACCTGAAGTGCGAGCTTTGTGGGCTGCCGATGGTGATCCGTTGGAGCAAGAACGGGGAATTCCTTTCCTGCTCCGGTTTTCCAGGGTGTCGCAATGCGAAATCGTTCCGCAAGACGCCGGAGGGGAAGATCGAGGTGATCGAGGCGGAGGTGACCGAGCATGTCTGCCCGAAATGCAACAGGCCGATGGCGGTTCGCACGGGCAAGTTCGGGCGTTTCTTGGCCTGCACCGGGTATCCAGAGTGCAAGACGACCATGCCGATTCCGACCGGAGTGGCCTGTCCTCGCGAAGGGTGCGGCGGAATGCTTGTCGAACGTTTCAACAAGCGGAAGAAGCGGTTTTACGGTTGCTCAAACTACCCGGCCTGCCAATACATCACCCAGGATCTCCAGAAGCTCGACGACCCCGAGGCGGCGACGGTGAAGTCCGAGAAGGCGAAGTCCGAGAAGGTGAAGTCCGATTGACGTTTGATGCTGGGCGGGGTAGGGCCCCATGGGAAAGCACACAGCAGAATCGAGGGGTGGATCGATGGAGCCAAGCGGTTCCTGCGACCGGGCTGATGACCAAACCTGGGCGGATCGGTTCCGGGTTCATTTAAGGGTCGTTCGAAACATGTCACCGAGGACTGTGGATGCCTATCTGCGGGATCTCCTTCAATTTCAGGCGGTCTTGACGGAAGCGGATGGGGCCTGGGTGGGTTGGCAAGCCCTGGATTCGATGGCGATTCGTCGATGGCTGATGTTGATGCATCGCCGCGGGATTTCCGCACGCAGCACGGCACGAAAGATATCCGCCCTGCGCGCCTTCTATCGGTTTTTGCATCACGAGGGTGTGGTCAGTGATTCCCCTTTGGAACGGATTCACGCCGCTCTCTCGCCGAAGCGTCTCCCCAGGTTTTTTTCGGAAGAAGAGATCTCGAAGCTGTTGCTTGCACCGGCCCGCAGTGAGGCTCAGGCCGCGATGCTGCCCCGTGATCCGATCCCTGAGAGGACGAGGAAGGCCTTGGTCCTGAGGGACAACGCGATCCTCGAGACGCTCTATTCCGCAGGGTTGCGCATCCAGGAATTGGTTGATATCGATCTCGAGGATTTGGATTGGGAGCGTGGACGAGTACTCGTGCGGGGAAAGGGAGGCAGGGAGCGGTTGGGTTACCTCGGACAACCCTGTCTGGAGGCCATTGCCGCCTATCAGGCCATGCGCACGATCTTGGTCGAAGGCCGAGCGCGTGAACGGGCGCTCTTTGTCAATCGCTTCGGGGGACGACTACAGGCGCGGTCGATTCAGCGGTCCTTCAAGATTTGGCTGCGTGCGGCAGGGCTGCCGGAGACGTACACCCCCCATGCCCTTCGGCATTCCTTTTCCACGCACCTGCTTGATGCCGGCGCGGACCTTCGATCGGTCCAGGAACTGCTTGGGCATCGTAACTTGGGAACAACTCAGATTTACACACATGTAACCGTCGAGCGTTTGCGGCGTGTTTACGAGCGCACACATCCTCATGGGCAATAGCAACAGAGGGGAAGAAGAGGGCTGCTGGACAAAGGGCGCGCTACCTTGGCGGGCGCGCCTCCTCCGCTGTGCCTATCGTCGTCTATTCGGCCTCGGCTACATTTTCTATCTTCCCAAATATGTCTTACGCTTGCGGCGGCGGGGACCGTGGCGAGACGGGTTTGTTCACCGCCTGGGGTGGGTGCCAAGGTCCGCGGGTGAGCGGCGCACGGAGGGCGGGCGCTTGATCTGGATCCATGCGGTGAGCGTGGGGGAGGCGGCTGCGGCGACGGCCTTGATCGCACGTTGGGCTGAGCGACATCCCGATCGGCAATTCCTGCTCTCGACCACAACGAACACGGGGCGAAAGGTCGCTTTGGAGCGATTGGACGAGGCGGTTCCCGTGGTCTATTTCCCTGCCGACGCGCCGAGCTTTGTCCGGCGTGCGTTATCGCGGATCCAGCCGGACATGCTTTGCCTATTTGAATCTGAGCTCTGGCCAACCTGGATTGAGGAGTGCCACCTTCGGGGGATACCGGTTTGCACCGTGAATGGGCGGATGAGCCCATCTGCGTGGAAGGGATATTGGAAGAACCGGGATTTTTTTAGTTGGAATCTGAACATGCTGACCCTGGTGATTGGCCAGGGGGAGGACTACGGAGCTCGGATGATGCAGCTTGGGGTGGCTGCTGAGAAGGTCCGGCTGGCCGGCTCCATGAAATTCGATTCCGCGGTGGTGCCAGACCGTGCGGACATGGCGTTCGCCAAAGCGTGTTATCGGGCTGCGGGATTTCGGGATGCCACAATCGTATTGGCGGCCAGCACGCATGAGGGCGAGGAGCTGATGTTGGTTCAGCTTGTGCGGCGTCTTCAGCGAGATTTTCCTGAACTCCGTCTGGTGCTGGTTCCCCGTCACATTGAACGCGTCCCTAAACTATTGGATCAGTTGTTGGACGAGAAGCAGTCGTGGCTATTGCGCAGTGGCCTGAAGTTGCAGCGTGAGCAGGAGGGGCCGGAAGCGGCGGCGGCGTCTACGTCGTCGTCGGAGCGGTCGAGTGACCGAGCACGCAAAGGGCGGGCGTCGATCCCGGTGCTTATTGTGGACACAACGGGTGAATTGGGCCGGTTGAGTTCCGTGGTCGACATTGTGGTTGTGGGCAAGAGCTTTCTGGCCCACGGCGGGCAGAATCCGCTTGAGGGAGCGGCGGCCGGCCGACCGGTCGTGGTCGGTCCCCACATGGAGAATTTCACTGACATCGTCGAATTCCTCTTGCAGCGGAAAGCGATCGTACAGGTATCGGGTGGCCAGGAGCTGGAAAAAACGATCCGCGGATTATTGGACAATCCGCGGATGCGTCAGTTGCTGGGCCAGCGGGCGCGCGATGCGGTGAAGGCTGGATGCGGCGCCATGGAGCGTACGATCGATTGGCTTGAAGAGGTGCTTTCGGCCCCAGTGGGCCGGTGACTCCCCGTCTGCCCCTGACTCCGGGGGAGCGATGATTGGTAGAGGTCGTCCGAAAAGGTCTTCGGATCCGGATGGGGAGGTATCCCGCAGAGAT
>CALLYA010000202.1 GCA_937875495.1 uncultured Verrucomicrobiota bacterium | reverse complement strand
CCGTGTCACCAGTTTAGCCATTCTTTTCTGAAGACCACATTACCGACAGAGGCGCAGAGGCGTGGTGGACACGGTGGACACGGTGGACGTGGTGGCGTTTTCGACCCGGCCCCTGGGGTGGGTTGGTCAATGCTCCAATCCCCTACCCTTTTGGGGAAATTTTCCAGATATACCGTTTCTGTATTCCTCTTCCTCCCCATCCGGAACCAGTGAATTTCGCGCAGGCGCCAAAAGCTATTCGGACGGGCTCCAGGTAGCCAGGGCCTGGTCGGACCACACCTCACCCCAAAACGTCCTCAATCACTCACAACCTCCACAACCCGCCCCCAAAAAAAATCTCCTTCCATTCTTCGTGTCTTCCCACCTTCCAAGTCCCCTTTCCCTTTCCCACCCCCCTTCCCTCCCAACCTTCCTCACTCCCTTCCCCGCCCGCACCTTTCCCCATGGAATTGACAGCCCCACATTTTCCCGGCATACCCTGTATTCTTTCGGTTTGATTCACCAAACAATGGCTATACTCGGAAGAAAGCGGCTTCCATGGATTTTCACTTCTGGTACACGATCCTCCTGATCTGCCTGATGACCGCCGCCTTGCTCAAGGAATGGGCCGATCCGGACCTGATCATCTTCTCGACGCTTCTGCTGCTGATCCTCGGCGGGGTGATCTCCACCCAAGAGGCATTTTCGGGGTTCTCCAACGCCGGCATGCTCACCGTCGGCTTCCTCTTTGTCGTCGCCGCGGCGATGCAGCGCACCGGTATCTTCAATCAGCTCGGTGATCTCCTCCTCGGCCGCAAGGGCCCGATCTCCATCAAGCTCGCGCGCTTTCTTTACCCCGTGGCCGGAATCTCCGCCGTCTTCAACAACACCCCCATCGTCGCCATGCTCATCCCGGCGGTCCGCCTCTGGGCCAAGCGCAATGACTACCCGGTTTCCAAGTTTCTCATTCCCCTCTCCTACGCCGCGATCCTGGGCGGCACATGCACCCTGATCGGCACCAGTACCACGCTGGTCGTGCACGGACTGATGCTCGAAAACGGAATGCCCGGGCTCGGCTTCTTCGAGATCACCTGGATCGGCCTGCCGGTCGCGATCATCGGGATCGCCCTGATCAGCACCATCGGCCACCGACTCCTGCCCAGCCGCGCCGAACCGATGGCCGAGCTCGGCATGCAGACCCGTGAGTTCGTCGTCGCCGTGCGCGTGATGGAAGGCTACCGCAGCATCGGCAAAACCCTCGAAGAGGCCGGTCTGCGCCACCTGAAAGGGCTGTACCTCTTCCAGATCGAACGCGTGGGCACCGTCATGACACCAGTCCCACCCACCACCCGGATCCAGCTCGGCGACCGCCTCTTCTTCACCGGCCTGCCCGAAACCATTCTCGAGCTGCAGAAGACCCCCGGACTCAACGTCATCAAGGACGAGGCCTTCGACCTGCGCCACTACGATTCGGACGCCTTCGGCACCTTCGAGGTCGTCATCTCCCCCAACTCGCCCCTGGTTGGAAAGAACGTGCGCGAGAGCAAGTTTCGTGCCCACTACAACGCCGTCATCCTCGCCATTCACCGCAGCGGCGGTCGCATCCAAAAAAAGATCGGCGACATCGTCCTGCGCTCCGGCGATACCCTCCTGCTCCTCGCACCCAACGATTTCTTCACACGCTACTACCACTCGAAAGATTTCTACCTCGTCTCCAAGTCCGCGGCGACTCCGTCCAAACCGCAGTGGTATACCTACTTCGCAGTGGCCATCCTGGTCGCCATGATCACCGCCATGGCGACCGGCGCCGTGCCGATCATCGTCGCGGTCAGCGTCGCGGCCGTCGTCCTTGTCGCAGGCCGCTGCATCAGTCCGGAAGACGCCTGGGCCAGCGTCGATTGGAGCGTGCTGCTCATTATCGCATCGGCGTTCGGTATCTCGAAAGGACTCCAAAACTCGGGCGTCGCGGGGTTCCTGGCTGAACGCCTCATCGTCGGTCTAGGCAGCTTCGGCCCAATCGGACTCCTGGCCGGGATCTACTTCATCACGAGCTTCTACACCGAGATCATCACCAACAACGCCGCCGCCGCATTGGTCTTCCCCATCACGCTCGCCCTGACCCAAGAGGCGGGGATCGAGGACCCGCGGCCGTTTCTCATCGGACTCGCCCTGGCTGCCTCCGCCAGCTTCGCCACCCCGATCGGGTACCAGACCAATCTCATGGTCTACGGTCCCGGCGGATACCGCTTTCGGGACTTCCTCAAGATCGGGATTCCCATGAACCTGCTCATGGGCCTGATCGCCCTGCTCACCATCTATTTCGTCTATCTGCGGGGTTGATGTTGGAGGGACTGCCCCCTCCCCACCAGGAATGCCCCGCTGCGGTGCGTCATCGGGTCCGGCTCGGCGCTCAGCCGCCGACGTGGATCACCACACTGCGCCGGTGCTGACTCGACCGGTGCTCCCAGAGGTAGACCCCCTGCCAGGTGCCGAGCGCGAGATGCCCGCGCAAGATCGGGATCCCAAGGGTTGTCGCGGTCAAGGCGCTCTTGATGTGGGCCGGCATGTCGTCGGGCCCCTCGAGCGTGTGCCGAAAGAGGCCGTCCCCCTCTGCGACCAGACGCCCCATCCAATTGACCAGATCCAGCTGCACGCTGGGATCCGCATTCTCCTGGATCACGAGGCTCGCAGAGGTGTGCCGCACAAAGACGGTGCAGAGCCCCTCCTGAACCCCGGCGCGTTGCACCACCCGCTCCAACTCCCCGGTGAACTCATAGAGCCCCTGCCCCGCTGTCTGAATCCAAAGCTCTTCTACCATTTCCCCTCCCGGTTTTTTGCTGTTGTGTGCCCCGAACCAACCCCCTGCGGTTACAATCAACCCCAAATGTGCAGTTTATGCCCACCCTTGCGCATTTCCACAAGTCTAGGACGGACCAAAATTGAATAGCCAGGCACTATGCCCCACAATCCCCGCATAGCAACGAACACCCCAATCCCATGCGAATAAAGGCGGCTCCAACCAGCACACCTGCTAAACCTTGACATTAGCCCAACTTTCTAAGTGGACAGTTAAAAAAAGGTGATTTTGAACTAAAATCACCCTTTTTTCGTCCATAAATTTCTGTAAGTGCTTGCAAACTGATCAAAAACTCATTTTGTAGTGCCTAATTTTTCATTTTCTGCTTGATTTTTTCTGTTTTCTTTTCGAATCTGTTCGTATGTATTTCAGATACAAGCAGATCAAGTCGACGCGCCAACTCCAGCTGGTATCGTCCTATCGAAA
>CALLYA010000201.1 GCA_937875495.1 uncultured Verrucomicrobiota bacterium | reverse complement strand
GCTTTCCCATCCGGATCCGGAGAGTCTCCCGCAGAGGTCGCGGTGGCGTTTTCGACCTGCCGATGGAGGTGGGTAGGTTCCATGCTCTACACCCAACATTTTTGGGGAATTTTTCAGATATACCGGTTCAACAGGCCAAGGCAGTGACTGATAACTGCTCCGATGTACGAAGGGTTGCCGATCCGTCCGATTCATGGTCGAAATCGAGAATTCCTGTTCCGGATGGCGCGTTGCCCTCATGCCGCGCTCAAACCTCGATGCAGAGTGTTGCCAGCACCGCAACGCTACCCGGTTTCTCCTGTCCGAATCCCATCACGCGTCTTTTCGATACCGATACCGATTCCGACCCCGACCCCAATTCAGACAATGATCTGACTGATCGGTAACCATTGCTTGGAAGGGGCGTGCCTTTTCGGACGGGCTCTAGCTGCATTCCCCCCCTCCCCATTCCCTCAGCGCCCTCTGCGTTCTCTGCGGGAGTCCCTCCCCATCCGAAGCCGAAGGCCTTTTGTTCTGGCTCGAGGGGTTTTCGGACAGGCTCTAGCCAGGGCCAAACCACGCCGAATCACGCTTTCCATCGCCCCCGATCCCGATCCCGATTCCGATACCGACCCCGATTGCTCACGTTCTCCATCTGCGGTCATCCGCGATTCCAACTTCCCCACCACCCCAGGCCGCAAGCCTCGGGCCTTTGACATGATCAGCTCCTAATCCTATGATGTTTGGCTTGACATCGCTTTTCCGGAACCACAAGAGAGCCCTATCGAAACACAACAGCCACACTCTCTTTCATCGCTTTTCCAACCTATGTCGTTGAAGCAGGATCATCTACATGGCAGACCCGCTTTCGCCGCCATCCTCGACAGGAGCTGAGGAGCTCAACATCCACGCCCTGCCGCCCAGGATTCAGCCGCTCTTGGCAAAGATCGAGCAACAACTCCACTCCGAAGTGGATGCGTTCCTCCCCGAACTGCGTCCTGCCGTTCGAAGCGTCCTGGAGGCCGGAGGAAAACGTCTGCGCCCCCTGCTCGCGCTTCTCGCTGGCGAGGCGACCGGTGCCATCCGAGACGAGCATTACCTGCTTGGAACCACCCTCGAAATCTTTCACAGCGCGACCCTCGTCCACGACGATATCCTGGACGGCGCCGAATTCAGACGGATGCTGCCGACCGCTAAGGCCGTCCTCGGCAGCGAGGCTTCCCTTTTGCTGGGGGATGCACTCTTCGCCCACGCATTGGTCCTCGCCGCGTCCTTCACCGATCCCGCCATCTGCAGAGCCATCGCCGAGGCCGCAAAGCGCGTCTGCTCCGGAGAAATCCTTCAGACCTTCAGTCGCAAGGATCTCCAGCTCGGCTTCGATGCCTACATGTTCCATATCGAATACAAAACCGCCGCGCTCTTCCAGGTCGCCGCCCGGCTCGGAGCCTACCTGAACCTCAACCATACCCCCCACACCGACGCCCTCGATCAATACGGACTCGCCATGGGGATCGCTTATCAGCTCTACGACGACTGCCTCGATGTCTTTGGCGAGGAGGATACGGCAGGAAAGAGCCTGGGGACCGATGTCGAAACCGGTAAACTCACCCTGCCGGTCCTGTTCGCCCTCCGTGACGGCAACCCCGCCGTCGCCCGAACCCTCGCCGCCGTCGTCTCAGGGCAAGAACGCCTGCCCTTTTCCCATCTCCAACAGTTAATCCGAGAGACCCAAGCGCCCCAACGCTGCCATGAGGTCGTTCAGGACTACCTGAACCGAGCCGACACACAGCTCATCGGACTTCCCGACTCCGAGGCACGCACCATCCTCCAGCAATTGCTCGCCTACATCCATAAACGGGTCCAACGCCTCCTGGCCCCGTAATCCGGTCTGGTCCGGTTCACCTGCAAAATTGTTTGAACATCGATCCCAACGCCCATGTCCAAGCCTTGCGAAAACATAGCAACGCAAACGGAGACGCCCGTGGGCGATTCTGAATTGGTTCAGAAGAGCCGGGAGGGAGATCTCGCGGCGTTCGACGAGCTCATCACCCGCTACAGAGACCGGATCTACCGGATCACGTACCAGATGACGAGCAATCACGACGACGCCAACGATCTCGCACAGGAAGCCTTCATTCGGGCCTTTCGCTCCATCGGCAAATTCCGAGGACAGTCTTCCTTCTATACATGGATTTATCGCATCGCCGTCAATCTGACCCTGAACTTCCTGAAGAAGTCGGGAAAACGGCGCAATTTCAGCCTCGATGACACCGACAGCTCCATCCACCGCGATCCCGTTCTCATCGACCTGTTTCATGAGGATACGCCCGAGCGCGGCGCCGGGATCAGCGAGCTTCGACAAAAGATCCATCAGGCACTCCAAGAACTTACACCAAACCACCGGGCCGTGGTCGTCATGCACGATATCGAAAACATGACCCACGGAGAGATCGCCAATATCCTTGGCATCAACGAAGGCACCGTACGTTCGCGCCTCTTTTACGCGCGACGCCAACTCCAAGCCCTACTCTCCGAATACCAATGATCGACCCCCATTCCATTGAGCGGCTCATCCACGAGAAGGTGGACGGGCTCCTTGATCCGGAGACCGAACACCAGCTGGATCGTTGGATGCAGACTCACCCGGCCGATGCGGAGGCACTGCAGAAGACCCTGCGTACCAGGCAGATCGTCGGCCTCCTGCAATATGACGACCCCGGTGACGATTTCCGGGACCAGTTCCTCGACGAGTTCCACAACCGCTTACTCCAAAGCGAGTTTCGGCAGGCGGCGAAACGCTCCGTCGCCCAGGGAGAAACCGCGTGGTTCCATATCCGCCAGTGGCTCGTTTCACCCTTGTCCGCCGGTGTCGCAGCAGCCGCTGTGGTCATGCTCACCCTGTTCGCTTATCACCAGGGTAACCTCGCAGCCGAACGGCGCCTGGCCGCTACCACTTCCACCTCGGTACCCGTGCAGCAACAAGCCCTCCCCTCAGGGGGCGGCCCAACACCAACCCAGGCCGCGCAACCACCGGAACTCGATCCGAATTCACCCGCGTTGGATCAAATGGTCCTGGATGCCTACGACCCTGCGAACAACGCCGATGACCTGTACCCCGCACGCCGACTTCAGCCCCCGGCCATGAACGTGGACTACTCCTTCTGATTCAGCCCAACCAGAAGCAGAATGCCCCATCCGGCTACCTCACCCAGAGATGAAGCCCCCTCCCAGCAGAGCCAATCCATGAAAAGCACTTGTATGGCCCTACTTCTCATGTTCGGAGCCCTGCTGGCGCCCGGGCTCGCCCAGGGTGCCTCCCTCGCGGAGATGGAATCCGAGATCACCAGCCTCTTCAAAAGCGTCCAGCCGGGTATTGTCAAGATCCAGGTCCCCATCACCAGCGGCCAAGCCGACTCCAGCACCAACCTTCAAGTCGGCACCGGCTTCGTCATCAGCGCCCAATCCGAGATATTGACCACCCACGACCTCGTCGGCAGCGCACAGACCGTCACCATCATCAGTCAGGACCGCGCATACTCGGCGCAGATAGTCGCTTCCGACCCGCTCACCAATATCGCCCTGCTGAAAGCACCGCCCATGCCGACCCACCTCCGCCTCGGAGATAGCGATCAGGTCGAGGTCGGCGCCATGCTCGTCCTGGTCGGTTGCGCCTTCGGAGCACAACCCAGCCCCGCGCTGGGGATGCTGAGCGCCCGCGACCTGCATCGGACCGCTAACGGCCTGACCCTTTCGCACCTGCGTACCACCCTCTCCGTCGCCGCGGGTCAAAACGGCGGACCCGTCCTCAACCTGCAAGGCGAGGCCGTCGGTATGATCGTGGCCGGCAGTACCGAACCCAATATCGGCTACGCGCTCCCCATCAATGCCGTCGCCAAAATACGCAAAGACCTGTCACGCTGGGGCAGGCTACGACAGCCTTGGCTCGGGTTCACCATCTTCGAAACCTTCGAGAACCATGCCCGAGACCGAGAGATCCGCATCGGCCGAGTGCTCCCTAATACACCCGCGGCCCTGGTCCAACTCCAACCAGAGGACCGGATCCTCGCAATCAATGGCCGCCCTGTCAGACGCCCCGCCGATGTCCTGGATTTCACCTTCTTCGCCGAAGTGGGAAGTCCCCTGCAGCTGACCGTCCAACGCGGTCCCGAGACCCTCGACCTCACCCTCCACGTCGAAGAACGCCAACCGTAAGCGGCGCCGTCTCGGAGGTCAGAGGGGCGGTGGGGGGTGCAGCGAATATCTGAACACGAACATTCCACGCCGAATCTCGATTTCGTCGATTTCGTCGATTTTCCGATCCCCTCGATTTCGATCCCCTCGATCCCGATCCCGATCCCGATTTCGATCCCGATCCCGATCCCGATTTCGATTTCGATTTCGATTCCTTCCTCCAACCAGACCGAGACGGTATGGGCTACCCGCTGTCCGCTGCCTACCGCCGACTGAGCCTACGGCTTGAAGCCTCTGCCCACCCCCTTCTCCCTCTTTCATCCGACCGCATTGTGGTCTATTATTGGAGGCAATAACCGTTGCCGGTCGTGGTGCGGTTTCCGAATCTTGAGCGCGGGCGTACGCGGTTCCCTTCCAGCCGCGGCGCAAGCCAAACGGCCTTGGGCATTGGTCTATCATGAAACTGAAGCGCATCCTCCGCACAAGCCATTCACTCCTCCTGGTCTTTCTCCTCCATTCGGTCTCCTCACATTTGCTCAACGCTCAGGAGGCAGCCGAGCAACCCGAACAGCCTGCGGCTGAAGAGCAGGCTGCACCTCAGGAGCAGATCGCACCTCAGGAGCAGACGCCCGACCCTGTCGCTCCGGAACCTACCCCTGCGCCACCCTCCCAAGAACCGCCTAACGAGACTCCACAGCCAGGCGTCCCCCTGCGCGCGCCTGGAACTCAACAGCTCCTCGATCCTTGGACCGCCCTGGGCCGCCAGATCATGGACGTGCCCATCCAGAGCCTCTCCGCGCAACCAGTGCTCCAAATCGCCGAGCTCACCCTCCGCTCCCGCGACTTCGAAGCGGCCGAGAACCTCTGGTCCAACTACTTCCAGAGACAGTTCCGCCCCGATTTCCTGCAGTACCCCAACGCCCTCCACGCTGTGGGGCTCTGGCGCCTGAGCTGGCTCTTTAACGAGAGCCGGACCACCGTGGAAAACATGTCTCAACCGCTCCTGAGCTTCCTGATGACCAATCAGCAGGCAGCGTGGAGGGTCATTCGAACCCTCAATAAAGAGGATGATCTGCCCAAGGTCTTCGAAATCCTCGACCGCCTCGCAGCGCAATTCCCGGATGTGTTCCTCAGTTATTTCGATGTCGCACTGGCGCTCGCCGTGGTCTGGGACCAACCACCGCGGCATCCGTACCACACCCAGGTATCCCCTTCCTCACGCCTGCCGATCACTCCGCAAATCGAAGAGCGCTTCGCCTTTTTCGTCCGCTCCGATCGCGAGGGGAAACTGCGCTATCCTTTCCGTGCACTCTCCCCCGAAGAGATCATCCACGTCATCGACGCCCCCGCCCCCGTCACCGAGCTGCTCTGGGCCCAGCAGAATCTCCGTGGAACCGCGCTGAATTGGTTCAGCAAGTTCTACGATATCGGCTATGACGGCTATCGCGCCGGTAGGGGGCTCTACGTTTGGGACAAATCGCCCTACACACTCAGGAATATCGAACGCTACGGCGGACTCTGCGTCGACCAAGCCTACTACGCCGCGGTCACCGCCAAGGCCAACGGCATCCCAGCCCTCTATTTCAACGGCACGGGACGACGAGGTGATCACGCATGGTTCGGATACCTGCGTAAACCGGGCCAATGGGACCTCGAGGTCGGCAGGTACTACCTCGATAATTACGTGACCGGACAGACGACACACCCCCAGACCGGCATTCAATTGACCAATCACGAAGTCGAATTGATCGCCCAGACCGGTTCCAATACCGAAGGCCGCTGGCGTGCGACCATCCAACTCGCCGTCGCGGAGCTCTTCTATCTCGATCGCCAGCTGCTCCGTGCCGCCCAGGCGTCCGAGGCCGCCCTCCAACTCGCACCGGAAGTGATCGAGCCGTGGCGTGTCCACGCCCGGTACCTGAGCGCTCTGCCCAACGCGACCCCGCAACTGGCCGCACACTACCGCCGTATGATGGAGTATTTTCGCCGCTCATCACCCGACTTGCGGGCCGAAGCGGCCGCCGGCCTCGCTCAGATCATGCGCGAATCCGGCCGCGATCATGAGGCCGATGAACTCCTCCGGTATCAGGTCCGTAAGGCCAATGACACCCGGTACGACGTCGCCATCAGATTGCAGCTGGAACGAATTCGCGAGCTGGAAAACAGGGGCGATCTGAAGGGGTGTGAGGACCTGTACGAGGAAATCGTTCGCGACTTCGCCGCCGAGCGGGGCGCCCTCGTCGAGGTCCTCGCACAGGCCCTGGAAATGTATCGCCGCCACAACCAGACCCGCGACGGACTCGACTTCATCAAGTGGTCGCTCAGGCGGATCGCGCCCGGATCCGTTCCCGGAGATCTCACCTATTACCAGTACCTCGAAATCCTCGCCACCGCGTACGAGTATGACGGGGATCCCCGTAGGGCGGAACGGATGCGCAAGAATATCGAACGCGCCTACAAGCAATACTGACCCTGCCCAGGCGGAGTCAGGTCACCCGGACCGCGTGATTCCAAACAGAGAACTCCGACCCTCACCCACTCGTCCCCTGAAGCCGGACCCCGAACCCTGCCGCTTGCCCGAGACAGCATGGGAAACCCGAATTATGGCCGATCTCGATTCCACCCTATCCAACCTCAGAGTCCGCATCGACGCCGCTCTGATGGAAGCGCTCCCCCCGTTGCCCACCCCGCCGAGAAGCGTCCATGAGGCCATGCACTACGCCCTCCTGGGTGCCGGCAAGCGCATCCGCCCCATCCTCTGCATGGTCGCTGCCCAATCAACCGGGAATCACCCTGAAACCGCGATGATCCCCGCTTGCGCGATCGAAATGATTCACGCCTTCAGTCTCGTGCATGACGATCTCCCATGTATGGACGACGACGACTTCCGCCGGGGACGCCCCACCTGTCATAAGCAGTTTTCCGAAGCGATCGCCCTGCTGGCCGGTGACGCGCTCGTGGCCCTCGCCTTCTCGCATATCGCTCAAAACGCACCTGCCTTCTGCGCGCTTCGACTCGTGCGTGAGCTGGCCGAGGCTTCCGGCAGTGAAGAGTTGATCGGCGGCCAGGTCTTCGACCTCGAGGCCGAAGGCAAGCCGATCGCGCTGCAACATCTGCAAGACATCCACCGGCGAAAGACCGGAGCGTTGATCCGCTACAGCCTGCGCGCCGGCGCCGTTACCCAAGAAGCGCCGGAGGATGAGATCATGGCGCTGGACCGGTTCGGGACCCACCTGGGAATCCTCTTTCAGATCACAGACGATATCCTCGATATCGAAGGTGATCCCGAACTCCTCGGGAAACCGATCGGTAGCGATCAAAACAATCAGAAGGCAACCTACCCGGCTATCATGGGCCTCGAAGAGGCGCGCCACCGCGCCAAAACCGAGCTCATCTGCGCCGTCGACGCCCTCTCACCCCTTGGCAAACGGGCCGAGCTGCTCACACAGATCGCAGAACAGGTCCTGACCCGCCGCCGCTGAAAGAGCCGAGAGCCCGAACTCAGCTCAACCTAAGCTTTCGGTCAATCGCCTCCGCAGCACGCTCCGCAGCACCACCCGGTCCCAGCAAGGCCGACACCCGCCGGAACGCCGCACGCATTGCCGCACGCGCCGTCGGATCCGTCATGAGCCTTCGCGCACTGGGTAGGATCTCCTCAGCACGACAACGCTGCTGCAGAAATTCCGGGGCAATCTCCTCCCCAGCCAGGATGTTCACCATCGATAGGTGCGGAACCCGAATCACCCGGCGGCCGAACTCGTACGTCGGCCGGGATACCTTGTACAGGACCAACATCGGCATCCCCATCACCGCCGCCTCCAGCGTCGCCGTTCCCGAGGCCACCATGCCCCACTCCGCCGCATGCATGAAGAGATGCGTACTGCCCAATCGGACCTCGCATACCCGCAGAAGCTCGGCCCCACCGCGTTCCAGCAGGATCCCCCAAATTAACGGCATCAACCGCGCACCCGCCACCCCGATCAGGAAACGTGGCACCGCCGCCTCAGCGCTCTCCGCCTCCTCCAGAAGCCGCTTGGCCACGTCCACCATCACCGGGAAGATCCGCTCCACCTCCTGCCGCCGACTCCCAGGTAATAGCGCAATATTGCGACTCCCACGCAATGCTTGCGGAATCGGGCTCAGCCGCGCCGGCATCAGACGGTCCACCACGGGATGGCCGACGTGTTCCACCTCGACCCCTACCGCATGATACAGATCGACCTCGAAGGGAAAGAGGGTCAGCATCAGATCGACCAGCTCCGGCATGCGATGGATGCGCTTGCCGCCCCAGGCCCAAAGTTGAGGGCTGACATAGTAGATAACCGGGATCCCGGCCGCCCGCATCTTGCGCGCAAACCGGAGATTGAACCCGGGGTAGTCGATCAGTACCACCGCCTTGGGACGAACCCGGATCACATGGTCCACCAGCTGGTTGAAGTACCGCCGCAACTGCGGATACCGCTTCAGGACCTCCCAGAGTCCCAACACCGCGAACTCCTCCATCGGGATGATCGTCCGAAATCCAGCCTCGCGCATCGCCGGTCCGCCCACGCCGGTCAGGCCCAGGCGGCCCGCGGGCATCCGCGCATTCAACGCACGGATCAGCTCCGCACCCAATAAATCGCCCGAATGCTCACCCGCCAGGAAAAAGAGGAGATTCTGCGGATTCGCCCGCCCGCCCGCGATCTGGTCCATCACTTTTGATGCCCCCACCTGTAGAGATCCAGCCGCCCACGGATGTCGTCCGTAATGCGCATCGCCAGCTCCAAGGCACGCAGTCCGTGCTCCCCTGTCACCGGCGCCTTTCCGCCCTGTGCTCCGCCACCTCCCCGAATCGCATCGATAAACGCCGCGAGCTCCCGTTTCAGCGGCTCCTGCCGTGCCAGCGGTACCGCCTCCACCTCAATCGCCTCACCCGAAACCCGGTGGAGCCGGCCGTCCTGCAGGCCGTAGTCCAGCGAGAGATAGGCGTCCGGCTGGAAAACCCGTATCTTGCGCATCCGTTCCGCACTCACCCGGCTGGCCGTCACGTTCGCCACACACCCGCCCTCGAACTCGATCCGCGCATTCGCGATGTCCTCCCAGGAACTGAGCACCGGAACGCCGACCGCCGATACGCTGATGACTTCCCGGCCGACCAGAGCGAGGATGATTTCCAGATCGTGGATCATGAGGTCCAACACCACACCCACCTCCGTGCCACGCCTCCGACCGCCGGGCAACGGTTCGGGAAACGAGGCGAGACGATGCGCCTCAATGAAGAGCGGCTTCCGGATCTGCGCCTCCAGATAGTCCATCACCGGGTTGAAATGCTCCACATGCCCCACATGCAGGACCAACCCCCGCGCGTTGGCAAACTCGACCAACTCGCGGGCACGCCCCAAATGGTCACAGAGCGGCTTCTCCATCAGGATGTGCAACCCGCGCCCCAACAGACTTCGGCCGACTTCATAATGCATGTCCGTGGGCACCGCTATGCTCACCGCCGTGCAACGTTCCGCCAGCTGATCGATTGCCGAGTACGCCGCACAACCATACTGCTGCGCAATCTCCTGAGCGCGTTCCTCCCGGACATCGTACACGCCCACAAGATCGGCATGCGGCAGCTCGTGGTACAACCGCGCGTGGTGCTGCCCCAACGCACCTACGCCTATCACTCCGACTGCGATGGAATCAGACATGTCCGCTCCCCAATCCATACACCACTAATTTCATGGCATCCGCACGTTCCAGAAACTCCGCTCGATCCAGCATGATCGTCAGACCTGCCTCCAGCCCCAGCGCCTCGATATTGCCCTCCTTCAGGATCTCGAGCGTGGTCAACCCGACTACCGGGACGTCGAACCGCGCGTCATGCTTAGGTTTGCTCACCTTTACCACCGTCGCACGCCCGCGACCCAAGGCCGCGCCGCGCCGGATCGCCTCGTCCGTCCCCTCAAATCCTTCCACGGCCAACACCGTCGCATTCTTGACCACGACCGTCTGACCGATGTCCAACCGGCTGACCTCCTTGGCAATCTCAAACCCGTACCGGAGGTCCTCAACCACCTCCGCCGTTGGCTTGCGCCGCCCCATCACCCCCTCGGTGGCCAGCGTCTCCTCCATGTACCTGCGCGAGTCGACCAGTCGAATCCCCTCCCGGGCGAGATCTTCGGCAATCGCACCGAATATGGTGTGCGCATTCCTGCGCTTCAAACCGGCCATCAGCTTCACCATCCGCCAGTCCGGCCGAACGTCGCGAAAGAGGTGGCCGGGGGTGATCTGCCCTGCCATGACCGCCTCCGCCACCGACCAACGCTGGAACGTGTCGATCATCCGCTGCATCTGCCCAACCCGCACCCATTCCACCGCATCAGCCTGCTCCTCAATCGCGGGTGAGGTCTCCCCTTGAAACGCCAGCACGCCCAACCATTGCACTCCCGCTTTGCGCGCGGAGTGCGCCAGCTCAAGGGGATAGCGTCCCTTGCCCGCAATGATCCCGAATCGTTTGGCTAAGGCGTTCATGCCCTCTGCCATAGTAGCCTCCCCAATCTCCGTTTGGCCCCCGTCAGCAGCCGGCTGTTGAGCCGAGCCGTTCCCGGCCCGTGCCTGCCTGGACCACCGCCATCCATACACGAACCTGTTAGCCGATCCGGCCCCTGGTTGAAAGGTTTGTCGTGTCGCAAACGTTTCTTTTGGGCTATATTTGTGGATCCACCACCGAAACGCGAACACCCTCGCCCCCCCCTCACAACCGGAGATGCCGCCGCCATGTTCGTGAGATCGATTCTAGGCGCAGGAGCATTAATTGGCAAAGCCATGTGCACGCGAGCCATCCCTACGATTGCCGCTGCCACGGCGACCTGCTTCCTGCTGGGGACCACCGGGTGCTCCGACAATTCCCGCCGCGATCAGTACAATGAGTCCGCCGCCGCCCAAAACAGCAGCGATGCGACCCCACCGCCCCCCACCGGGAGCTCTGGAACGTCCCCCTCCAATCGCTCAACAACCAACACAGGCGGCACCACCACATCCGCACCGGCGAAACCAACGAACCCCACCACTCCGCCGCAGACGCCCCAGGGCTGGGCGACCAACGCCGAAGGCATGGTCTTTCACTTCGCATCCCATATCCGCCTCGGTGACGACCCCAACTGGAATGCCACACATTCCGATCGATTCGCCCTCTCCGGCGCTTCTAGTGCAACCTATAGCGCAGCCTTCACCCTCCCCCAGGCGGCGCCCTTCTCGCGAGCCGAGCTTCGATACGAAGTCGCCGGTGCCGGCCTGCCCAACCGGATCCTTGTCAACAAAACCCTCGCTGGCACCACCTGCATCACCGGAGACTCGGCCAACAGCAAGAAGGCCTGTCCGCCTATCGTCGTCTCCAACTTTCTCCAAACCGGGAACAACACACTCGTCATCCAGACGGTGCCCTACTCAGATGGCCGAACCCGACCGCTCGATGACATCGAGATCTTTGGCCTTCGCCTGCAATTGGTGAAATGACCCAGCCGAAGGAATACCCCCCCTCCTATTCACCCATACCGCTGAGGAGTTCATCAGATCATGAAGACCAAGGCGCTGCCAATCGTATGCCTCGCAGGGCTCTTTCTTGCCCCCGTTCCACGCGGAATCTCCGCTGAGCCCAGCATCGCCATCGACCCGTTTCAGTCGCCCGTGAAAGAGTCCGCCATCCTCAACGGCGACTTCAGCATGCGGGATAGCGGTTGCAGCAGTGGTTGGACCGGGTGGTCGCTCTTTTCTACCCAACGCGTCACGGCCGCACCCATGCCTGTGCGCGGCCCCAATAACGGCACCGCCGTTCAGCTCTTCCTGAAGTCGGAGCTTCCCAACGGTCCCGGACGAATGGGCGCCCTGATGCAGCCGGTCGCCCTGCACAACTCCTTCAGCAAGGACATCCGAGGCGCCATCTCCGTCCGCTTCGATCAGGCCGATAGCACCGCCGGGATCCGCATCTCCGATAGCTCAGGCCGCGCCATCCTCTATTCCTACGCACCCAACAGCAACCCACTGCAAATCCCCAGGACGGTCGCTCTCAAACATAACGTCGTCCCCTCCGCACGCTGGATCGATATCCCGCTCTCCATCAGCGAGTCGTTTCAGGAACTCTTCCAGCGGACCATCCGACCGCCCATCCAAGTCGAATTGTGGGTCGGCTGCGGCGAAGGCGCACAGTCCGCCGCCGTCAGCTTCGCCAATCTCTCCATCGAACGCTCCATGCCCGACATAACCGCGGAGACCTTCCGCAAGCTGCTTGTGCGCGAGATTGATTCCCAATGGGAACTCCAGCGCGAGAAAAACAAACTCGGACAGGCACAATGGCAGCCCTCCCGCACCACACTCCTGCTCCTGGCACTCGCCACCGGCGAGAGTAATCACCTTGACGCTTTCCTCGAAGCCGCTCGCAAAGAGGCCAACCTCAGCATCAATCTCATGGGCCTCGAACGTGAAACCAGTAACCGGTTCTGGACCGAAATCCCGACAGACCTGCTCTACGCCTATAACCTCACCTCCGACCCCCTCTTTCTTAAGGCGCTCTCAGACCTCGTCACCGGTAACATCCAGTACGGTCTCGATCGGAACCTCTATTTGCTGCGCCCACGCACGCTCCCCACAAACGGATTGGAAACCCTCTGGCAGCTGCGCGAAGGCCTCGCCCTCCTGCTGACCGCTGAGGCACTCGAAAAGGCCGATATCGAACCCGCCGAGAACTTCCACGAGCTGGCAGGACATATCCTCGATATCGCACTCGATCAGTTCCAAACCGCAACCGGCTTGCCCATGCTGTACCTGGCCCCGCCCAAAACCAACACCCCGGAGACATGCATTCTGGGGCCGCAACTCGGCCAGACCGGCGACCTGCTCCGTGCCCTGCTCGCCCAGCCCGGCAGCCCCCTCCAGCAGGAGGTCGCAGACGCCTTTCTCAGGGGAACAACCTCCTTCTTTATCGACCCCTTCAGGTCCGGCCCCAGCCTGCCGTTCGGCGCAGTCCATCCCCAGAGTCCCGGACATATGAGCCGCGTCGTCAGCGCAGGCGCAGGCGCGGCATTCCCCGGACTGGTCAACCTGGCGCGCCAACTCGAGGCCGCAGATGTCCAATCCACCCTCACGACCCAGTGGGAGATCCTCTTTAACTGCTCCCAGTGGGATGGCCTTTTCGCCTCCGTCGATTTCGCCCCACGCCTGCCTACTCTCATCGCAGAAGCGTTGCCGGATCGCGCCAAGGCAAGTCCGTCTTCAGAAAACCTGCTCGCCCTCGCCAGTCTGTATGCCGCCGAACCGGAGGTGCACTACCTCCAACAGGCCTATTGCATCTTTGACGATATCGTCACACGCATGGTCCTCGAATCCGGCGGATACGCCGCGGCCAATAGCATCCAGGTCCGCCAAACCGATCAACCTCCAACCATCCTCAGCACCAAGGCGGATGCCAAGACCGATGAACTGATCCAAACCATGCTGGCGTGGATCCTCGCCATCGATCAGAAGCCCTTCGATGCCGCACTACTGCCTCCCGCCATGCCGCTCCTCAATGAGGTCAGCCCCCTGTGGTTTAGCGCCCAGTCCAGCAACGACCACCCCGTCTCCGGGTTCCCACAATGAAGCGGAATGGGGTGGATCGATAGTCGACAGGGGGGGAGCCAGAGCTCAGCCCTCCACCACCAATCCCACCAGTTGGCGTTGATCTGCCCCGTCCGCAGATCCCGCTGGTGTTTCTGCCTTTTCGGGGGCGCCAAGAAATGGGACCCGGTGGTAGAGCCCGTCCGAAAACGCGCCCTCCTCCAGGCAATGATTGCCGATCAGTCCGATCATGGTCTGAATCGGGGTCGGGGGCGGTATCGGGATCGATTCCTGTCCCGTATGCCACCTGGCCCTCTGTGCACCGCTCAAACCTCACTGCCGAGTTTTGTCAGC
>CALLYA010000200.1 GCA_937875495.1 uncultured Verrucomicrobiota bacterium | reverse complement strand
GGGGCCTCCAGGCCCCGGACAGCAGCACGCGAAGCCGTGCTGCGGACCTCCGACCCTCGCCTGATGCCCTCCAGGCATCAGGCTTCCGGCCCCCGGCCGGAACCCCCGCACCAAACGTCCTCAACCACATTGCCACACCCCACCCACATCGGACCTCCGACCTCGTCCGGGGCCTCCAGGCCCCGGACAGCAGCACGCGAAGCCGTGCTGCGGACCTCCGACCTCGCCTAATGCCCTCCAGGGGCATTAGGCTTCCGGCCGGGGCCCCCCGGCCGGAACCTCCTACCCCTTCACCGCCCCGACCGTGAGGCCCTCGATGAAGAAGCGGTTGAAGATGAGAAAGACACCGATCGGGATTGCGGCGGCCAGGAGCGAGCCGGCGGCCATGACATTGTACTGGGTGACGTACTGCCCTTGCATGTTGGCGAGGCCGAGGGTGACGGTCTTGAGGTGATCGCTCTGGAGGAGGACCAGGCCCCAGAGGTAGTCGTTCCAGATCCAGGTGAACTCGAGGATGGCGAGGGCCGCCATCGCGGGGAGCGACAGCGGCAGGACGATCTTGCGGTAGATGGCCAGGTGCGAGGCACCGTCCATCCGAGCCGATTCGAATAGGCTGTAAGGGATGGTGACCATGAAATTGCGCAGGAAGAAGGTGCAGAACCCGATCTGAAAGCCGACATGGAACAGGATCACCCCGGCCAGAGTGTTGTAGAGTCCGAAATGGGTCGAGAGCCGGTAGACCGGGATCAACAGCATCTGAAACGGGATCAGCATGCCGCCGACGAACAGCATCAGGACCGCCCTGGAGAATCGAAACCGGTAGAAGGCCAGGGCGAAGGCCGAGAGGCTCGCGACAAACATGCAGCCGAGGACCGATGGTGTCGCGATCAGAAAGGTGTTGCGGAAATAGGTCCGCATGTGGCCCTCGACCCAGGCCGTGCGAAACGCGGAGGTCTCCATCGCAAGCGGCGGACGCCAGATCTCGCGGGAGGTCATGATCTCATCCAGACCCTTGGTCGAGGTGAAGACCGTGATGATGAACGGGATCAGCCAGAACGCCACGATCGCTGTCGAGACCGTGTAAAAGAAGAGGGCGAACAGGAGTTTCCGTTTTCTCATAGCCAATCCAATGCCAACCCAACCGGACCGGTCGGACCGGTCCTGCCGAGTCAGGTCGGGTCAGTGCTCGATCTCCTCCTGGAGCACCTTGCGCAGGTATACGAGGATGAAGCCGAAGGTGATCAAGAATTGGATCACCGCGATCGCGGAGCCGTAGCCCATGCGGTAGTTGTGGAAGGACTCGATGTACATGTGATTGGCCAGCACGCTCGAGGAATAGTGCGGGCCGCCGCCGGTCATGGTGTAGACGATATCGAACGAGCGCAGTGCATCGATCACGCTGACCGTGACCGCGATGACCAGTGCCGGCCGCAGGCAGGGCAGGATCACATAGCGGAACCGCTGAATCGGGCCGGCGCCGTCGACCCATGCCGCCTCGACCAATTCGGGCGGGATCGTTTTCAGGCCCGCCAGGAACAGGATCATGATGTACGGGATCTGGCGCCAAACCGCGGCCATGATCAGAGAATAGGTGACGATCCGCGGATCGCTCAGCCACGCGCGCGCCCACTGCCCGAGTCCGACCGCATATAGAAAGGCGTTCAACGCTCCGTGGTCCGGCTCGTAGATCCAGTTCCAGACCTGACCGATCACGACGAACGAGAGGGTCATCGGCAGGAAGAGCAGCATCTTGTACAGCTTATTCCCCGGCAGGCTCGCATTGAACAGGAGCGCGATGGCGAGACCGAGCGGTATCGGGATCAGGACGAAGAACACGAGCCAACGCAGGTTGTTCGCCAATGAGATCCAGAAGATCCGATCCTGAAAGAGGAGCACGAAGTTGTCGAGCCCCTCAAACCGCGCCTGTGGACTGATCCCGTCCCAGGAGGTCAGGCTGAACGCGAAGGTCTGGAAGATCGGGTAGATCACCCATACGGCGAACATGGCCAGCGGAAGGGCCAGGAACGTCCATGGCACCCACCATTCTCTGCGTGTTGTGATCATAGGTGTACGCAGCACGACTTCGCGTGCTGCGGCGCAGGCCCTTAGGGGCCCGCGCGAGGTCGGAGGTCAGAGGTCGGAGGTCAGCCCCAGAGCGCTTCGCGCGAGTTACTGGCCAAAGACCATATCAAATCCCAGGTTCGGTGTAGAAGCACAATCCCATCTCTGCGCCCATCATCAGCATGCCAAACGTCCCCGAGCTAGCTTCAGCATCTACCTTTTCGGACGACCTCTGGTGAGAAAATTCCTGCCACAGAGGTCACCGAGAATACAGAGGCGCAAGTCCTTTCCCATCTGAACGCAACCCGGCTGAAGTAGGCGCTGTTTCGTCGATGGCAAAAAAAAGAATCTCTCTGTGAACTCTGTGCCCTCTGTGGCTAAACCCCCGTCCGAAAAGGCGCGCCCCTTCGATACCGAGGCCGATAGCGACCCCGACCTAACCCTCCGCAACTCCTCCACCCACCCTCTGCGCCTCTGCGCCTCTGCGCGAGACCTCCCCTCACCTGAGGCCCACGGGCCTCAGGCGCCCGGCCCTCCGGCCGGGCCGAAGATCCGCGCCCGCTCGTGCTCGAGGTCGGCGAGGATCGCGTCGATGCGGTCGGGCGCGTTCATGAACTCGACAAACGCGTTCATGCCGCGCCGGGCCATCTCGGGATCGGTATCGCGGTCGTAGAAGCTGACGACCCCCTCGGAGCCCTCGATCAGGTCCATGCCTTTGCGGGCAGTCCGGGAGGGCGGCGGGACGGCCTTGTGCGCCGCCAGGCGTGAGAGGCGGGTGGCGAAGAATTCCTGATACTTGGGTTGGATGGTGAATGCGAGGAAGCGTTTGGCCGCCTCCTTGTTCCGCGCCTTGGCCGGGATCATGAATCCGTCGATCGGCGCGTCCTCATAGAACGGCATCTCCGGATCGATCCGTGGAAACCGGAAGAAATCGAGGTCCTCCTTGACGTCCGCCGGGGCGACGTCCTCGATGAACTGGCCGATGAAGTACATCGCCGCCTCACCGGTGAAGACGCGCGTGGCCGCCTGTTGCCACGAGAAGGAGGAGTGATTCGGCTGGAAGTACCCGGGGTCGACCAGCTCGCGCCAGGTCTCGAACACGGCCTTGACACGTGGGTCCGTATACGACACCCGGCCGGACATGAGCGCCTCGTGGAACTCGAGTCCGTTGATCCGCATATTGATCGCGTCGAAGTACCCCGCCGACGGCCAGAGGAACTTGGTGCCGATCGCGAGCGGCACATACCCAGCCTCCTTCAGCTTCTGGCAGACCGCCTTGAACTCATCCCAGGTCGTGGGCGGCTGGAGTCCGAGCTCTTCGAAGATCGAGGTGCGGTAGTAGACCGCCCACCATGCCCAGGCCTGGGGGATGAAGTAGAGCGTATCCTCGTGCGTGCAGGCCGTGATAAACGACTTGGGGAAGAACGCCTCGAAGTCGTTGTTCACCACATCGCCGAGCGGCTCGAGCAGGCCGCGGGCGGCAAAGGTCTTCATGCGCTCGCCCGCGAACCATGTGACCACGTCCGGCGCCTGATTCGATGGGAGCCATGTGCGCAACAGCGTCTTGAAATCCTCGTGCGCGAAGGTGTTGAGCTCCACCTTGAGATCCGGATTCAAACGCTCGAATTCCTCGACCAGTTCGATCATGACGGCCCGCGGTTTCTCGTCCGCCTGATAGCTGTTGATGACCAGCTGGTTGGAGTCGGTCCCCCCACTACAGCCACCCAGGAGCAAGGCCAATGCGACGAGGATCGCTGCGCGACGCCCGGCGGGGCGGATGGCAGGGTGGGGGAGGGTCATTGGATATCTCCTGTCGTGATTTCGAGGAAGAGGTCTTCGAGATTGATGCCCTGTTCGGAGAAGCTGCTGAAGCGGATGCCGTTTTCGAGGAGGACCGCTGGGATCGCAGCGAGCTCGTCATTCGTGCCGAGAAAGTCGAAGAAGAGGATATGCTCGTCGAGGACCGGATCCCGCACCTGCTGCATCTCCATCACCAACTCCTTGGCGGATGCCGCCGAGGCGGTGCACTCGACCCGAATGCGGCGGTGTGCGCGCACGGAGCTGAGCACCTCCGCCACTGGACCGGAGGCGAGGAGCCGGCCGGACTCGAGAATGCCGATGTGGGAGCAGACCCGACTCAGCTCCGCCAGGATATGCGAGGAGACGAGGATTGTCTTGCCCATTTCTGCAAGCGTCTGGAGCAGCCCGCGAAACTCGATGCGCGCTCGCGGGTCGAGACCGGACGCGGGCTCGTCGAGCAAAAGGACCTTCGGATCGTGCACGAGCGTTTTGGCGAGACATAGCCGCTGGCGCATGCCGCGGGAGAGCGAGTCGAGGCGACGGTCGCGCAGGCGATGGAGCTCGGTGAGCGTCAGGACGTCGTCGATGATGGGTCCGCGCTTGCGGGCGGGGACCTTGTAGGCCGCCGCAAAGAACTCGAGGTACTCCCAGAGCAGCATATCCTCGTAGACACCGAACGTCTCGGGCATATAGCCGACCCGCCGGCGAACCTCCATCGGGTGCTGGCTGACCTCGATCCCGTCCACCCACGCCTTACCGGCGGTGGGGCGCAGGAGCGTGGCCAGGATATTGATGGTTGTGCTCTTGCCCGCGCCGTTGGGTCCGATAAATCCGTAGATCGCCTGTGCCGGGATCTCCAGATTCAGGTCGTGCAGGGCGAGAATCTCACCGTATCGATGCTGGATATTTGTGGTCTTGATCAACGCAACAACCTGGGCTCAGTGGGTAGATTGGGTAGCCAGAGGTCATCCGAAAAGGCATCCGCTTTCCCATCCGGATCCGAAGAGCCTCCCGCAGAGGGCGCGGTGGCGTTTTCGACCTGCCTATGGAGGCGGGTAGGTTCCATGCATCCCCCCTCCCAATATCCCTCTGCGTTCTCTGCGATCTCTGCGGGATACCTCCCCCTCCGGTTCCGGATGGCTCAGCTCTCCTCCGCCAGCACCGGCGGCATAGGGCATCCTAGGAAATCGGCGATGGCGCGGAGCAGTTCGGATTCCTGAATGGTGATCTTGCCATCGACGAGGACACAGGTCGAGCATGCCTCTATGAGCGTGCGCTTGACGGATGCGGCGCCGGCGGCGAGTTCATTCAGGGCCAGGTTCAGCCGATCCAGGCCGATCATGCTGCGTGGCATCAGCTCCAGGTCGCTCAACTCGGTGAGGTGTGCAGCGGCGATAAACGCGCGTTGGGCGGCGTTTTCATCGCGCGAGCCGACCTGTGCGAGGGTGGAGAGCACGACCGCGGTCTCGGTACGCACCGCATCCATGGTGTAGTGTCGAATGCGCGAGGGGCGGAACCGGCCGAAGTGCGCGTCCAGATGTCGCAAAAGCATCCGCTGCAGGGCGTACTCGAACAGGTCGATCTCCTCGTCGGCGAGGATGAGGCGATCGACGTTGGCGCGAAAGCGCTCGTACTGCTGGTTGGAGAGCCGCCGCAACGCGGGGATCGCCATGTCGGCGAGCGGCAGGCGATGCTGCGGCTTGAGTTGATCCATCGCGGCGCCGGCTGCTTCCAGTGCCTGCAGCGTGCCGGTTTCCGCATGCGCACGCAGCGTTTGCAGCTGGCGTTCCCTGAGCTCGGCCACCGGATCGAGCAGCAGGCCGAGGATCAGCGCCCGTGCCTGTTCCGGTTCCCGCGCCATCTCCCGCAACGTGCCCGGGATCTCCTGGATGAGCTTGGACGCATACGCGATGTGCTCCTGCTGTGGCGCGCCGACCTGGTTCGCCAGCACGGCACCGGTCAAGCCGGCCATGGCGGCGGCCATCGGCGGCCGGCGTGCCTGACCGGGTCCGCCTTCTGCGGCCGGCTCCTGACCGTAGGTCTTGTGGTAGCCCATGCTGCTGTCGAGCCGGACCTCCGGGAACTCGCCGTCCCAGGCAGGGTCGATGCGCTTGATCCGCTCCTGGATGGGCGGGTGGGTCGCCATGGCATTGAACATCGATGGCTTGAGGGCGTTGCCGAAGAAGAGGTGGCTGGCCTCCTCCGCACTCTGGGCGCGCAAGCGCGCGCCGACGGAGAGACCGCCGATCTTTTTCAACGCGCCCGCAAGGCCGTCGGGGTTGCGCGTGAATTGCACCGCGGACGCATCGGCGAGGTACTCTCGCTGCCGGCTCACTGCGCTCTTGATCAGCCGGCCGAACACGACGCCGATGTAGCCGATCAACCAGAGCGCTGCGCCGATCGCGAGCATGGCGACAGCCGCGCCGCCGCTGTTGCGGTCGCTCGACGAGCGGGAGCGTGAGGAGCCGCCCCACGGTGCCATTCGCATCGTGAAGTACCCGATCATGGAGATCAGCAGGATCCCGTGCAGAATGCCGATCAGCCGGATGTTCAGGCGCATATCGCCGTTGAGGATGTGGCTGAATTCATGGGCGATCACCCCCTGCAGCTCGTCGCGCGTGAGCAGCTCCATCGTGCCGCGAGTCACCCCGACCACCGCGTTGGCCGGGGTCGTACCGGCGGCGAACGCGTTGATGCTGCGCTCTTTGCCCAGGAGATAGACCTCGGGGACGGGCGTGCCGGCCGCGATCGCCATCTCCTCCACCACGTTGAGCAGCTTGCGCTCAGTCGGATCGGTCGTGTTCGGTTGGACCGGTTCCCCGCCGAGCATGCGCGCGACCGCGGCACCGCCACCGCCGAGCGCGCTCAGCTGATAGAGCGTGCCGAGCAGGATCACGAAGACGACCCCGATCGCCACGGCGAAGAAACGCTCCGGCTCGAAGAACACGGGGCGCAGGTGCGCGGGTCCGTCACCGCCTGCAACGATGAATGCGGAGATGACCGCGTAGACGGAGAGAATGATTAGGCCGACGGCGATCACGAAGTAGACCAGCAGCAGGCTGGTTCGCTTTCGTGCCTGTTCCTGGTGATCAAAGAAATCCATAGATGGAAGCCTCACTCAAAGGAAACTTTGGGTGCTTCCCGCTCCTGCTCGGAGGAGACCTCGAACAGCTGGGCCTCGGAGAAGCCGAGGATGCCGGCGAAGATGACCGTCGGGAAGGTTTCGCGCGCGGTGTTGTAGGCGGTCACGGAGTCATTGAACGCCTGGCGCGAGAAGGCGACCTTGTTCTCGGTGGACGTGAGCTCTTCCTGCAGCTGGGCCATGTTCTGGTTGGCCTTGAGATCGGGATACGCCTCGGCGAGCGCGAAGAATCGGGTCATGGCACCACCGAGCGCGGTCTCTGCGCCGATGAGCCCTTGCATGGATGCGGCGTCACCGGGGTTCGAGGCAGCCTGTTTGTTGGCGCTGACCGCCTGGTTGCGTGCGTTGATGACCGCCTCGAGCGTGTCGCGCTCGTGTTTCATGTAGCCCTTGGCGATCTCGACCAGGTTGGGGATGAGATCATAGCGGCGTTTGAGCTGGACATCGATCTGCGCGAACGCGTTCTTGAAGCGGTTGCGCAGCTTGACCAGGCGGTTGTAAACGCCGGCGATCATCATCACGACAACGGCGATCACGGCAATCAATATGATCTTGCTGGTATCCATCCATGGCCTCCTGGAAAGGGTTCATCAGAACGGTTTGCAATGCTAGACAAGCGATATTGCATCCTAAGCCAATCTCGCCGAACGCGCTAGGGGAAGTGTGCAGGTAGATATCCAGAGGTAGCCAGACCGTCCCGGTCTGGTCACCAGCAGGCAAAGCAAGCTCAATCACCCCCCACAACCCACTCACAGCCCGACTTCAACCATTGACCAAGCAATCCGCAATCCGGCCAGAAACCAGACCGAGACGGTCTGGCTACCACCGCGCCCTCTGCGCCCTCAGCGGGAGACTCTCCGGCTCCGGATGTTGGGAAAGCGGCACGCCTCAAAACAACGATGGGCCGCTCCCTCCGCAGCGCGGAGAGCGCGACCCATCGTTAAAAAATGAGGTGTTACCGAACGGAGCGGCACGAGTGCCGATCAGTAGCGATTGTCCATCCAATCGCGGCCGCCGTCACGGCCACCACCGCCACGGCCACCGTGTTCTTCGCGCGGACGAGCGATGTTGACCTTGAGGACCCGCCCCATGGTTTCCTTTCCATCAAGACCGTCAACAGCCTTCTGGGCCTCGTCATCCGTGCCCATCTCGACGAAGCCGAAGCCCCGTGAGCGGCCCGTATTGCGGTCCAAGACCAAATGCACGTCTACAATCGTGCCAAATGGCTTGAACATTTCTTCCAGATCTTCCTGAAAAGCATCGTAAGAGAGATTACCAACGTACAACCGTTTTCCCATGACTCGAAACTCAAAGCGGAACCGAACCGCTTCTCCTTACATCTGCGCACAACCAAATCTTCCGAATCCCGTTCCCGACCGCCGGGTTTCGGTGTCCTTCAAGGGCCCAAACACGCTTTCTCAAACGAACACTACCAGGTCTGCGAAAAGAAGTATTGTGCAAGTTCAATACCACTCTAAGGGGTTGGCATGGTGAACTCAAGCAAAAAAGATCGCGGCACGACTTCGCGTGCCGCGGCGCGTGGGCCCGAAGCCCCGCGCGAGGTCGGAGGGTCGCAGCACGCTTTACGCAGCACGACTTCGCGTGCTGCGGCGCGTGGGGCTGAGGCCTCCGCGCGAAGGTCGGAGGTTCGCAGCACGCGTGTGCGTGCTGCTGCACGGGGCCTGGCGCCCCCGTGCGAGGTCGGAGGTCCGCTGTGGGTGGAGCATAGGCAATGTGCTTGAGGACGTTGAGCCTGCAGATGAGGGGATGGCAGTTGGTAGCCAGACCGTCCCGGTCTGGTATCCGGTGTGGCAGCCCCACCCACAGTGG
>CALLYA010000199.1 GCA_937875495.1 uncultured Verrucomicrobiota bacterium | reverse complement strand
TTGAAAACGGTACTTCCAAAAATTCCCAGAAATGATTTGGAGCAGAGCACGGACACTACCCACCCCCATCACCAGGTCGAAAACGCCACCGCGCCTCAGCGCCTCTGCGCGAGACCTCCGGATGGGAAGACGCGAGGGATGCGGCGGCGTAAAACCATTCCCGGGCTCTACCGCCCCTGGCCGGACGCGATCCAGCCGGTGGTCCAGGCCGCCTGGAAATTGAAGCCGCCGGTGATGCCGTCGATATCCAGAAACTCCCCGGCAAACAAGAGCCCAGGATGCAGCTTGCTCTCCATCGTGCGGAAGTCGACCTCGCTGAGGCGGACCCCGCCACAGGTCACGAACTCCTCCTTGAACGGGCTTTTCCCGCGGACCTCAAACTCCATACCGGTCATGCCTGAGCAAAGCGTCTCGAGCGTGCGATTGGATAGCCTGCCCCATTGAGTGGCGGTATCGATCGCGCAGCGCTGGAGGAGATACTCCCACAATCGCTTCGGCAGTTCATCCGGATGCGCATTGAGGACCGTCTTGCGTGCTGCCGTCGTCCGGAGGTTCTGCAGACGCGGTAGAAGCCGCTCGCGGGTGATCCCGCCCAGCCAATTCACCCGCATGGAAAAGCGGTAGTCGCGTGCGTGCAGTTCCCGAGCGCCCCAGGCCGAAAGCGCGAGGACGGCGGGTCCGCTGAAGCCCCAGTGCGTGATGAGGAGTGGGCCTTCCGACCGGAGGCGGGTCCCATCGACGGTGAGGAGCGCCTTGGGCAGGGAGATGCCTGCCAGGGCCCCGAGTGCGCGATCAGGGACCTTGAACGTGAACAGGGAGGGGACGAGCGGCTCGATGGTGTGACCGAGTTTTTCCGCGATGGCGTATGCCTTGCCGGAGGGGTTGCCGCCGGGGGCGAGCAGGACCCGATCACAGACCAGCGGCTCACCGGAGGAGGGGAACACCCGCCAGGCTGTGCCATCCGCAGTACGTTCGACCGCGATGGCTGGATCCTGAAGCCGCACCTGCACTCGCAGGTCGCGGGCGGCCTTGAGCAGGCAGTCGGCGATCGATCCGGACTGATCGGTCACCGGAAAGACGCGTCCATCCGGCTCCGCTTTCAAGGGCACTCCACGCGATTCGAACCACTCGATGGTGTCGCGCGGTTGCCATCGGTGAAACGGGCCGATCAGCTCTTTACCGCCGCGGGGGTAGTACCCGGCCAGGAGCTTGGGATCGAAACATGCATGGGTGACGTTGCAGCGGCCGCCGCCGGAGGCGAGGACCTTGGCCAGCGGCTGCCGGCCGTGCTCCAGAATCATCACTTCAAGGGAGCGGTCTCGTTCCGCCGCCGCTATGGACGCAAAAAAACCGGCGGCCCCTCCGCCGATGACCACGATTCGCTTCTTACCCATACCTCGTTACTTCTTTCGGTTCCGTCCGGCCGCAATCCCGCGTGTCAAGGCATGCCCCGGCGGAGTCGATCATGCAACCGATCCACCATGCGCTGGAGCTCGCTTTGCGCCACATCGCCGAGCGGACACAAGGCCGAGTGGCATTCGGCGGGCGGACGCCAGTTTTCAGACGGGACCGCCACGAGGAACTCGTCTCCACCCCAGCGGCAATGTGGTGCGTTGGCCGGCAGATGAGCGGCCAGGATCCGCGCGAACTGGCGCAGCTTTCGATCGCCAGCGACATAGCCTTGCATCCGGTTGGTATCGGTCATTCCGAGGACGTCCACGAAACCAAGATACCAATCCTGATTGGGGTTCCAATACATGGCCCGTCTCAACCAGCCTTCGAAACTGGGGCGGTTGGGGAGGCTTGTCAACGAGTCGAAATCGACGGCACGCCGGTGGTGCAGGTAGCGCTTGATTCCACGTTCCAGCCGGCGCTCTTCGCTCGGACCCGGCAGCGACGACATCGGGCCTTCATAGCCGAGGTGTAGGGCCCATGTCTGTTTGGAGGCAGGGTCGAGCGTCCAGACAGGCAGCATATCCGGGAGTCGGAACAGGGCCGGTTGTTCATGCCATTCTTCGGTGCAAGCCCACACCACTCCGCTTGGATAGCGGTAGAAGGCCTCTTCCTTCAGCTGCTCCGGAGCGATCGTGACCGGCTCGAGTCCCATCCCGCGAAGGAGCACACTCCAATCTGAATCGGGGGGGGGGTCCCCAGCCCAAAGGAATTGGCGGCAGGGGGTTGGCCCGCCGGGATTGTCGGACAACTCTTTGGGTGAGAATCGGTTCATAGTAGGATCCAAGGCCCGGCTCAGGGGTTGCCCGAAACCGGGGGGCTGAACGACCGTGCGCGCGCGGCCTGTGGGGAGTCTGGGTAGTGCTCGACCAGACGTTGGCGGGCGACACGTGCGCGCTCCTGGGCGCGGGGATCGTCGAGCATTTCGTCGCAGGCTGCGGCGTAA
Source organism: uncultured Verrucomicrobiota bacterium (assembly GCA_937875495.1). Classification (GTDB taxonomy): domain Bacteria; phylum Verrucomicrobiota; class CALLYA01; order CALLYA01; family CALLYA01; genus CALLYA01. The sequence goes on along the minus strand of CALLYA010000199.1, from coordinate 24,698 downwards.
TCCTCCCATAGACTCGCGGCGCGCGGACTGCTGGGGAAGCGGCGCAGCGATTGTTCCAGGTGGTAGAGTGCGCCCTTGAAATAGGCATCCACGATTCGGACATCGTGGGGCCGAAGCACTGTTCCTGTGCGATCGATGGTGAGGTTGCGGAGGTTTCGAGCCAGGTACAGCCATTCCTGTGCGAGCGTGAGGTGCTCTCGCCAGCTGTCCGGCGCGGGCGGCTCCTCTCGCACCCATTCCCAGAAAGGCACTCGTTCCAAGACCGGCTTCCCCGGCTCCTCGGAAGGTGGCGTAGACGGCTGATGCTGAAAGTAACGGATGACGGCGTTGAGATAGGCGCGTGCTTCGGCGTCGAGGAAGGCATCATCGGCCAGCTGTCGGGCACCAATGGGATTGGTGAAGAAGACGGATTCGCCCAGGACCGCCGGTATCTTTCCGTAGCTGTGGCGCAGTACCGCGAAGCCGATGTCGTAGATCACACGATCACTGAGGATTCCACCCGCGCTTCGGCCCAGGAGCGATTCCAGTTCGGCCAACAGCAGCCGGGACATCCGTACACCTTCGGGGTTGGCCGTGGCATCGCCGTGGAAGAAGACCTGCGGGGTGTCGATCTCGGGATCGAAACAGCCGTTGTGGTGGATCGACAGAAAGAGTTCAGCTCCTTGGTCCATGGCGATCTCAACCCGCTCGTACAGGCCGATCTCCTCATCCACGGATCGCGTCAGCACAGGTCGTGCCCCGGCCGCCTCCAGGTAGTTATGCAAGAGGTGGGCCACCTTCAGGTTGGTCTCTTCCTCGTGGATACCGGTGCCTACGGCCAAACGCGTCGGATCGGACGCTCGTGTACCGCCATGCCCGGGATCGATGCAGATCACGCGGTCGGCAAGCAGATCCTCGGTGATGACCGTGAACGGGAAGACCGGATGGAGGTTGTGGTGCTTGTAAGCGTTCTGAAACTCGATCTCGACCTGATGCCCGCCCGGGGCGAGCGCGGATGGAGCGCGGAAACGCACCGATTTGTCCGCCGGATCGTAAGCAAACTCGAGCGGCTTACCGTCGAGCCGCACCGCGATCGAGTCAGCGAGGATGTAGTTGCGCTCATGCCCCCAGCCCCTGCGATCCTGCAAACCGTCATTGAGCATGAATCGGAATTCGGGCCTTGGCCCCGTCACTTGGCTCCGCGGTTCCTGAAGCTGGGCGTATGGGAGCCCCTTGGCGGCCCAGCGCGCGAGACCCAGGAAAATTCCGTGCGCCTCCCGCCGATTGTATTCCGGATCGGCCAGGCGGCGCTCTTCGGCGGGATTGCTGAAGAAGGAGGATTCGGCGAGCAGGCCGGGCACCTTTAGGTCACGCAGAACACCGAACCCGGAATTGTACATCTGGCGATCGTCCATCAGTGGGTTGGCGATCAGGAATGTGGTGCGCATGGCCTCGCCGACGGAGAAGATGAGCTCATGCGATGCGTCGAGCGCAGCCAGGCTGGCCGCCGGCGGGCCGTGGTACCAGATGGTCGTGTAGTTGGGCTCCGGATTCCCTGCCGCGTTGTGATGCAGGGAGATAAAGAGGTCGGCGTGTACACGGTTGCCGAGGGCCGCGCGCTCGGCAAGGGTGTAGTCCCAATCACGGGTGCGGACCAGCGTGGTCTCGGCTCCGGCCTGGTCCAGGAACTCCTTCAAGAACATGGCCACCCGCAGGTTGACCTCCGCCTCTCGAACCCCGGTTGGGCCCTGTTTGAAGCCCGGGATGAAGCCGTCTCCGCCGTGGCCTGGGTCGAGGACGATGCGTACTCCCTCCAAAAAGCGTGCATAGGGCGGAATGGAGAAGTCCACGGGCGGTAACTGATCCCAGGGCGCCCGCGCGCTCCTCTCCGCATCCTGCGGTACGATCTCTCCCTCCGCCCCTCGGGCGGGACGTGGGGCAAGGAGGGTGGTCATCATCAGTAGCAGCGTCAGCGGAGGGAGTCGCCAACCCAGTGGATTGGTTCGGAGGCGGGGTCCGGAATGGCTCATGTTCGTATTGTGTATGTTGATAGCCCAGCCGGGCGGGGGTGGGTCATTGGTTGAGGGGATCGACCTCGCCCTTCGCGAATGGGATGGAGTTTTCAAGGAGGTAATATCCGCGCGGCGGGATTTGGCCCAGCGAACCGATATTGGCGCCTTGATCGTCTGAGAAGTTGACGACAACCGCGTAACCATTGGAGTACGTCGTCTTCTGCACCATCCGATCGCTGCTCAGGTACTCATGCTTTTCGAGTTTGAGATGGAGGCTTCTTGCCAACCAGGGCGCAAGGATCTGGAGCTGACGCTGTTTGCGTTCGCCGTAAGTGACCGCTTCCAGGCCGGGTACCCACTCCCCGTAAGTCTCGATCATGTCCTCCCAATGCCGTGGACTCGGTCCCGTGGGGTCTTCCGAGTTCAGCTCCGCCGGTGCCCACCAGCATGCGGGCGCCGCGTACAGGAGCAGGAACAGATCGTGGCGGGCCCACTGAATCGGGAAGCGGGCGGGATCTTCATATGGATCGGCCACGGCGACGGTGGCGTCGTGAAAGACACTTTGCCAGAGCGGGATCCGGACCGCCGGGTTCCAGGCCAGGTTCCAGTAGTTCCGAACCTCCGCGGCACTGATCTCATTCCCGCCTGTCGGATCCGAGAGGTCATGTCGGCGGCAGAATTCGGTCCAAACCGGGCCCACGGTCAACCCGCCGATGGCCAGGTTTTGGTACGGCTCACCCCACCAGGGGCCGCCGTCACTCGCGATCGGAAAGCCGGCTTCATCGGACACCATTTCGAGGATGGCACGCCGCGCCTGGAGATCCTCCCCACGCGTGGACGGATGCAGCGGATTCCAGTCCTCCGTCAGGTCGCGGGTGAGACTGGGAATGGCGAGTCCGCGGACCTGTGGATTGCGGGTGATCTCCGAGATCATGGCCAATAGGGTATCGCGAGCGGCGACAGAACTGTACACGGCCGGATCGGTCATGGGTACGCCGTCGGAATCGACCCGGAGCAGTTCCAATGGGTTTTCGATCTCCTCGTCACCCGTAAAGGTTCTGCATGCCGTTGCGGGGGAGAAGAGTCCGTCCCAACGTGGCCAGGAGAGCATGGAAGGGACCTGTGTCTGCGTCGGCTGCCACGGTTTCGAGCGGAACCATGCAAAATCGATGGTCAGCAAATCGTAATCCTCCGGGTTCCAGGCGGAGGCACTCTCCTGTGCTTCATCCCAAATGGCGACCAACGGATCGAACCCCTGAATTCCAACGGCGTCGGAAGCTTTGGTATCCCAGGACTTCCATTGGCCTGCCGCAATCAGATCCTGGCGATAACGGTTGGCCATGGCCATGAAACCGCCGGTTTCGAAGAAGTGCAGACGAACGGCGATCGGCTGATGGAACCGCGCTTTAGCTGCTGCATGTAAGGGGGTCGGCAGGTACACATTCGCCGATTCTGTGCCGCCGGGGAGTTGGACCGAACGTTCCAGCCAAGTGACCCCGCCTTCCGCGGGGGTCAGGTACTCGATCATGCATGCGCTGCCGTGCGGGTCACCGGCGATACCGAAGAAGGGCAGGTTCCATCCATGCTCGGTAATCCGTTGGGTCTTCGGCAAGCCGGCCTGAAAATAGGGCTCGAGCTCCGTGGCACCGAGGGGCAGCAGAAGGCCGCTGCCCAGGGGGATAATCGCCTCCTGCAGAATGGGGGAAACGGGGCCTAGCTCCAACGGTACCATCGGGAAGAGCAGCTGCGGAGCAGGGGTGTCTACTGCCTCGGGATTCCCGCCGGGCACCGCCCGAAGCTCGATGGATGATCCCGCCTCGGCCAGCTGATAGGAGAGGGTGAGCGGGATGTGCCAATCCACATCGAGCTCCAGTGTACGTTCGTCCGGTTGACGTGCCGCCCTCACCGCCCCCGGTGTCATGTCCGGTCGATTCGCCTCGGCGGGGGCCGGTGCCATCCAGGTCCGGCCCGTGTTGAGGAACATGGCCGTCATCTGCAGGCTGTTGGTGTTGATCGCCACCCGAAACGAGTCGTTGCGCAGATAGACCGTGTCCTCCAGCGGTGGATCCGCCGCGCCGGGACCGACCACGGGTGGAATGCTGGCGGTCGGCGCGGCGCACCCCGCCAAGAAAATGGTCGCACCGGTGAATAAGGCGCCGGCGGCGCGTAAGGACCAGTTGAGTAGGCGGCCGATGTCGCGGCTACCGGGTGTAGGTTGGAGCTCGATTGCGTTCATCATGAGGAGACCAGGGGTGAATCTGAAAAATGGGGTGATGTCACACGCTTTCGGCCATTTTACCTCCTGAGCGAGGAAAGGGAAAGGGCGGGAAGCTGGGGAAGCGTCATTATTGGGAAGCGGGCGGTCAGATAGGCGACCAGACCGTCTCGGGGATCGGTAGAGGTCGTCCGAAAAGGTAGCCGCATTCTCAATGACCTCACGATCCGGACCCGGAAATCCTCCCGCAGAGGGCGCAGTGACGTTTTCGACCAACTAATCGGGGTGGGTAGGTTCCATGCTCTGCAGCCTACTTTTTCGGGGTATTATTCAGTGATACCGTTTCTGTAGACCAAGGCAGTTGTTGAATACGGCTCCGATGTAACCCCTCCCAATAAACCTCTGCGCCCTCTGCGATCTCTGCGGGATCCCTCCCCATCCGGATCCGGAAAGACTCCCGCAGAAGGCGCGGTGACGTTTTCGAGCAACCTATCGGGGTGGGGAGGTTCCATGCTCTGCAACCTACTTTTTTGGGGATTTTTCAGTGATACCGATTCAGTAGACCAAGGCAGTTGTTGAAAACGGCTCCGATGCAAGTCCCTTTTCCCCCCTCCCAATACACCTCCGCCCTCTGCGCCCTCTGCGATCTCTGCGGGACCCCTCCCCATCCGGATCCGGAAATCCTTCCGCAGAGGGCGCAGTGACGTTTTCGGACGGACACGCGCCAGAGGTCATCCGAAAAGGCATTCTCCTTAAGGCGTCACCACCAGACAAGGGCTACTGATCAGTCAGATCATTGGATAAATCGGGGTCGGGGTCGGAATCGGGATCGGAATCGATTCCTTTGCTGGTTGGCGCATTGTCCTCATGGACCGCTCAAACTTCGCTGCCGAGTTGTGTCAGTACCGCAACAATACGGATTTGCTAGCCGGTTTCTCGTGTCCGAATCCCATCCCGCGTATTTTCGATACCGAGACCGATAGCGACCCCGACCCCGATCGTGCTTCGCCATGGACCTTTTCAGACAGCGTCCAGCCAATGGCCCTCGCCTTCCTCGATAACCTCCTACTCCTACTCGTACTCGTCCCCATCCCCGCTCTCCTGTTCGCGAACTTTGCCCCCCCTCAAGGTCCGGCGCACCGTGCAAGCCTATGTCGCGAAGGTTAGGGCTATCGGGTAGCCATCCAACTTCCCGTGATCGAGTTCCATTCGCATCCTCGTGAACGGGAACGTGTACTGCTTCGCTGTGTACGTGTACGTTTCGGGGGCAACCATCCATGCTGAAGCACCCTTTCCGACTCCGATAGCGATTTCGATTTCGATTTCGATTTCGATTTCCTAGTTTTCCCTTTGACCCCGATTGCACGCCTTCTTCATCCGCGGTTCTCTTCTTCCATGATTTGGGTGTAGTGTCCTTTCAGCGGCTCGGCGGCGGGGAGATGAATCCTTCGGGTTGGGCGTGTTGAACACGGATTGCGGGAATGAAATTCCATGAATGAACACGAAGGTTCTTTCCTGAGCACCACAGCGAACGATTCGGGGTGGTTCACACCCTGGATGACCTGGTTTCTGATCTTCGGCAACGTCTTGGTTTTTCTCGGGCAGGTGTTGGCTGGTGTCGGCGGTGGGAAGCAGAATCTCATCAACTTGGGCGTTTTTTGGGCACCGGGCTTCGAAGCCGGTCAACACTGGCGACTGCTTACCTCCGCGTTTTTACATGCCAGCCCCCTTCACCTGGGCTTTAATTGCTACATCCTTTATTGGCTGGGCCATTATCTCGAGTTCTACTTCGGGCGCGCCCGGCTCCTGTTCTGTTACCTCCTGCTCGCCATCGCGGCGAATATTCCTTATGCCCTGCTGCTGACCCGTCAGGGGAGCCATGGCGGGATCAACTGGGTGTTGGAACAGAGTTTGGGCGCATCCGGAGCGCTCTTCGGTCTGGCCGGTTTCCTTTTGCTACAGGGCTTAGGCAACAACCCCGCCATGTCCCTGGCGTTTCATCGAATGGTCCGCCAGGGGATCCTTCCGGTGATCGTCATCAATCTGTTCCTGGGTTGGACGGTCCCTCAGATCAACAACACCGTGCATATCAGCGGACTGGCCGCGGGACTGATCCTGGGTGTGTTCCCGCGATTCCTGCCCGGATTCCGGGCATGGTTCGCCCAGGCATCGAGCGCGACCTGGCTTTGTGGCGGGCTTTCCGCCGTGCTCCTTTCATGGACCGCCATCGGTTTCATCGGAGAAATCCCCCAATCCAAGCGCTATGAAGAGGCGGTTCAAAACATCTACCTGGGTTTCAACAAGCTGAGCAGCCTCGACTATGACGCCGCCGAGCCGTATCTGACGCACGCCATGGAGGTCCTGCCGGATTTCCAACACGGCTGGTTTCAGCTCGGTTGGTGCCGTTTGCTTCCAATCCTGGATTCCGATGAATCGTCCCGACTCGACGCCGACTCGGCAGCCGACGCGTTTGGAATATACCTGTCGCATCCCTTGGACCCCTCCGATCCCCTGCAACCTCAACATCTCCTCCTTGCCGAAGCAGTGGTGCAATGGAATGCCGGGGACCTCGCAGGAATGAAACAGAAGATGGAGCGTCTGGAGTCGATGAATTGGTTGGGAGCGACCAGTCTTATGGTCGCGATGCTCGACGATTCCGGCGCGTCTGCAGAGGCCCTGATCATCCTGGAGAAACACTTGAGCGAGATGGACCAGGCCGACACCGAAAAGCCGATTCAGGAGCGCGCGCTCTATCTCAACGCACTCTCCTGGTTTTTGCTCAACTCCAAAGACTCCGACCTGCACGATGTCCCCCGTGCTCTGGACCTGGCACTGCAGGCAGTGGAGCTCTCCAGCCGCCCGGAGTTTTTGCACACGCTTGCCCTGGCACACTTTCGCAATGGTGATATCGAACGTGCGATCCAGGTCACCCGTACAGCCATCAAACTGAACCCCGAAGACCGCGATCGCTACGAACGCCAACTCGCAATCTTCCTGAAGGCCCAAGCGGAAAGGGCGGCGACCCTCGATCCAGTCGGCAGCGGGTAGAGGGCGTTCGATAACCCAACCTGTCTTTTCCATCCGGAACCGGGGAGCCTCCCGCAGAGGACGCAGAGGACGCGGTGGCGTGTTCGACCTGACCATGAGGGTGGGTAGGGTCGACGCCCTGATCCCTACCTTTTGGGTTTTTTTAGATAAACCGTTTCCAGCCGTACAAACCGGTTTCGGAAACAGCTCGGACGTTTCCCCATTCTCTCCTGCGCCTCTGCGCCTCTGCGCGAGACCTCTCCTTCCGGACCTTCGTGTCTCCGCGTCTTTCCTGTTTACCTTTCCCCTTCCCTCTCCCCTTCCTCTCCTCCCCATCCGGGGAGCCTCCCGCAGAGGACGCGGTGGCGTGTTCGACCTGACCATGAGGGTGGGTAGGCTCGACGCCCTGATCCCTACCTTTTGGGATTTTTTTAGATGAACCGTTTCCAGCCGTACAAACCGGTTTCGGAAACAGCTCGGACGTTTCCCCATTCTCTCCTGCGCCTCTGCGCCTCTGCGCGAGACCTCTCCTTCCGGACCTTCGTGTCTTCGCGTCTTTCCTGTTTCCCTCTCCCCTTCCTCTCCTCTCCATCCGGCGCAGGAGACCTTTCGTGGTTGATAAAGAATGGATGATTACCCGAGACTGGGAATGGGCGGTTGCGCTGGGTTCTGCTTTGGGTTACACGCTAGGCGGGGGTGGTGTTCATGTCGGTATTCGCTCAAGTACTGAAAGAAATTGCACATCGGAAGATCAATTTTCTGCTCGCGCTGATCGCGGTCACGTGTGCCGTGCTCTTTTTTGTTTCGTTCTACACCACCGCCCAGGCCAGCGGTCGGGAGACGGCGCGCCTGATGCGAAATCTCGGATTCAATATCCGGATCGTGCCGAGGGAGACCGACCTTGAGCGATTCTGGATGCGCGGCTATTCCACCGAGACCATGCCGGAGGAGTATGTCTATCGGTTTGCGGGACAGGAAGGGCTCTCGTTCGCGCGCCTGACCGCGATCCTTCAGCAGCCTGTCGAGGTGCGTGGCATCCAGGCGCTCCTGACCGGTTTGTCGGCCGAGGTCAAACCGGCCGGGACCCCACCGGCAATCATGACTTTTCAGATCGAACCGGGAACGGTCTACGCCGGATCCGAGCTGGTGGCGGTCCTTGGTTTGGAGGAGGGGGATGAGCTGGCGGTCGGTGACCTTCCGTTCCGCGTGGAACGTTGCCTTTCAGAGAGCGGCAGTGTGGATGACATCCGGCTCTACTGCGCCCTGGCTGATGCCCAGAGCATCCTTGGTCTGCCGGGGAGAATCAACGAGATCAAGGCCATGGATTGCGCCTGCCTGATCCCCGGCGGCGATTCCAAAGCGCAGCTCGAGAGCGAATTGGAGCGTATGCTGCCCGAAGGCCGATTGGTCCGAATCCAGAATCTGGCGACCGCCCGAGAGGAACAACGCAAGGTGATCGAGGGCTATGTCGCTCTCCTGATCCCTTTTGTGGTAGGCCTCTGCGGCGTCTGGATCGGCGCGTTGGCCATGCTCAACGTGCGGGAGCGCAGGACGGAAATCGGCATCCTCCGTGCCCTTGGATATGGAGGTGGCAGGATCAGCGCACTCATCCTGCTCAAGGCGATCTGCATCGGCCTGATCGGTGCGGTGATCGGGTACGCGATCGGGACTTGGCTCGCGCTGACGCAGGGTCCGCACCTATTCAAACTGACGGCCTCGGGCATTGTCCCCATTGCCTGGCTCTTTTGGTGGACGCTCCTGCTCGCCCCCCTCTTTACGGCCATATCCAGCCTGATCCCGATGGTCCTGGCTGTCACGGAAGATCCTGCGGAGACCCTGCGCGAAAATTAACGATTTTCTGGCCGGCCGGACCAGGCCGAAGCCCCTTTGGGAGGGTGGTGGACGAGATGATCGAATTGAGCGGTGTGAGTAAAGAATATCGCAATGGAAGACGCATTGTACGCGCCTTGGACGGGATCGATCTGGAGATCCCGGAGGGCCACTTTGCGGCGATCAAGGGTCCGAGCGGCTGTGGAAAGTCGACTCTCCTGATGATCGTGGGTGCGATGCTGCAACCGACCGCTGGAAAGGTCCTGGTCTGTGGTCGGAAGCTGGCGACCTTAAGCGGACCTGAAAGGGCCCTCCTACGCGCGGATCAAATCGGGTTTGTGTTTCAGATGTTTCATTTGGTGCCCTACCTGACGGTCTTCGAAAACGTCATTCTGGCCGGAGGCGGTCGAGGGCGTCGACCTGAACGGGGTGCCGTCGACGGGATTCTGGCGAGATTCGGGCTCTCCGATCGCAGCACGCATCTGCCGGGGGAGTTGAGCGCTGGTGAGCGCCAGCGGGTGGCTCTGGCACGTGCGCTTGTCCTGCACCCTCCGGTCGTCCTCGCCGACGAGCCGACCGGTAACCTGGACCCCGGCAACGCCGCGGAGGTGGTCCGGATCCTGGCCGATTATCGAGACGATGGGGGGACCGTGATGATGGTCACCCACAGTCCCGTAGCCGATGAGGTCGCCGATAAGGTGGTTCACCTCGGTGGCTCAGCCCTCGTTTCCGGTTGATTCCCATCTCCCTTCCACCACAAACGACAGCAAAACGATCCGCGGATGGGGAATGAGAATAGGAAAATCGAAATCGGGATCAATTCCTGTTCCGCATCCCAAGCCAGCTCGAAAACGCCACCGCGCCACCGCGCCTCTGCGCGAGGCTCTCCGGATGGGAAAGCGGCTGCCTTTTCGGACGACCTCTAGCTCGGCCCAGAAACGTACACGTACACAGCGAAGCGGTACACGTACACGTTCACGATGATGCGGCGAGTACGAGTACGAGGGGTTGCCGATCAGTCCGATCCTTGTCGAAATCGAAATCGAAATCGGGGTCGGGATCGGGGTCGAGGTCGGGGTCGGGGTCGGGGTCGAGGTCGAGGAAATCGAGGAAATCGAGGAAATCGAAATCGGGATCGATTCCTGTTCTGGTTGGCACCCGGCCCTCTGAGCACCGCTCAAACCTCGCCGCCGAGTTTTTCAGCATCGCAACAATACGGTTGCGCTCCCCGGTTTCGCGTCGCCGAATCCCATCCCGCGTCCTTTCGACCCCGACCTTGCCATCCCGACTTCCCAAAAGCGCATATTGTGAATTGACCGTGGGCGGGGATGGATCGAATGTGGCTGCCCGGTGGATATCGGCCACGCCAACGATCCTGCTGATACGGGTCATGACCCCAACCTCCAGCGCGGCCCTGAAGAAGTGTCAGGTGCTGGATACACGGTCCCTTGACCTCCCTACGGCCGGCAACCAATCACGACACTTCTCTTCACAAGGCGGACCCGCGACGACTTTCAGTGAAAGCTTCGCAGGCACCACGCCCACTGCACGGACCCATGGAACTTCGCAACGTCGCCATCATCGCCCACGTCGACCACGGCAAGACCACCCTGGTTGATCAACTACTGCACCAGTCCGGGATGTTTCGCGAGGGCGAACTCGACAAGCTTGCCGGCGGCCAGCACGGACTCGTTCTTGACTCCAACGATCTGGAGCGGGAGCGAGGGATTACGATTCTCAGTAAGAACTGCGCGATCTACTACACGTCGGCGGTCGATAACTGCAAATACCGCATCAACATCATCGACACCCCTGGCCATGCCGACTTCGGCGGCGAGGTCGAGCGGGTATTGGGAATGGCCGACGGCGTTCTCCTGCTGGTCGACGCCTTTGAGGGTCCGATGCCGCAGACCCGCTTCGTGTTGCAGAAGGCGCTGGGGCATGGCCTGCGTCCGATCGTGGTGGTCAACAAGGCCGATCGCCCGGACGCCCGCCCGCACTTTGTGGTCGATGAGGTCTTCGACCTGTTGGTCCAGCTCAATGCGAGCGACGAAGCGCTCGATTTCCCGGTGATTTACGCCTCCGCCCGCGAGGGTTGGGCCGTGGAGGACCTGCATGATGAGCGGAAGGACCTCCGCCCCGTGCTCGAGTGCGTCCTGCGGCATGTCCCGGCACCGTATGTTCAGCCGAACGACCCGCTCCAGCTTCAGATTACGACCTTGGACTATTCCGAATTTGTTGGGCGCATCGGGATCGGACGAGTCCAGGCGGGCTCCATTCGCCCGGGCATGCAGGTGACCGTGCTCTCGCACAAGCGTCCCACCACGAATCAGAAGATCCTCCAGGTGTTGGCGTTCGAAGGACTCAAGCGGGGTTCGGTGGAAGAGGTGGTCGCCGGCGATCTTTGCGCCGTCGTAGGCCTGGATCCGATCGATATCGGCGACACGATCTGCCACCCGGATGCGCCCAGGGCGCTGCCGCCGGTCTCCGTCGATGAGCCGACCGTCCACATCACGGTGCGCATCAACGACGGCCCCTTGGCCGGCCGCGACGGCCGTTTCCTGACCTCGCGTCAAATCGACGAGCGTCTCGAGCGGGAGCTGCATTCAAACGTGGCACTGCGGGTCGCACCCGGAGAGGCACGTGAGGAGTTTGTCGTCTCCGGCCGCGGCGTGATGCACCTCGGCATTCTGTTGGAGAACATGCGCCGGGAGGGATACGAGCTGACCGCCGGGAAACCGCTGCCGGTGCTGAAAGAGGTCGACGGCAAGAAGCACGAGCCGGTCGAACGCCTTTCCGTGGAGTGCCCCACCGATTGTCAGCGCATGGTGATGAAACTGGTCGGCGAGCGGCGGGGTGATCTGGCCCGCATGGAGACCCGATCCGGACAAGAGGACTACGTCCACCTCGAGTTTCTGATTCCCGCGCGCGGACTGATCGGGCTGCGGGGCCGCATGCTGAGTGCGACCCAGGGACGCGCCATCATGCACCACAACTTCTATGAATACCAGCCGCTGAAGGGCGACATCCCGCACCGTCTCACCGGTGTGCTCGTGGCCTCCGACACGGGCCAGGTCACGGCCTACGCGCTGGATGCCCTGTACGATCGCGGCACCTTCTTTGTACGCCCCGGCGATCCTGTCTATGAAGGGCAGGTGGTGGGCGAGAACTGCAAAGAGGGCGATCTCGTCGTCAATGTCGTCAAGGGTAAGCAATTGACCAACGTCCGCGCATCGAACAAGGACGACGCCGCCCGGGTCCGCCCGCCACGGGAGCTCTCCCTCGAAGAGTCGCTCGAATACATTCAGGAGGATGAGCTGGTGGAGATCACCCCCGAAAACCTGCGTATGCGAAAGCGGTTTCTGACCGAGACCGAACGCCGCCGCCTCTCCCGGCGTAAGTGATCATTCCGCCGGTGGGATTTGCGTTCATGCACTTTGTGGTTTAAAGATCTGGTAATTTTTCTTGTGGCCGCCTTGTCAAGTGCCTTCTGGACAATTGAACCTAAGGCGCTTTGCTCATGAGCTTCCACCAAACAATGGAACCAGGATTGGACATGCTTGCCCGCGTTGGAGGAGCGAACGCGACGGGCAAGCGTTCTAACATAAAAACGATTGTCGTCCGGCGCGACATATACCAGCCATCGCGGCCGCCCTTGTGTCATCTCACGCGTCACAAAGTGGTGTACCCGTCAGGGATGTGGTCGACCCTCCGGGCGAATGAATAGAAACTAGAAAAGAACGTGCAGGAAGGGTTTGTAGCGCACACTCGCATCTCAATCCCGCCGGTGGACTCCGCGGTTGTCGGGCCGGACATGACATCATGTCGAGCGCCCCATTCAATCGCAACCCCCATCGGGGTTGGCGCCGGAAAGGTCCCCCCGATCGGCCCCAGGCCTGACATAAATATGTCCCTGCAGGCGCCCGTGGCCTATTCCCCGGCTTCAGGTCCCTCCCTCCGCACATTCTTGTTCGCTCCTCTTCCTGATACGGAAGAAAGGACTCTCCGCAGTTAGCCATGTCGAAAAAGATGTTGATTAGCGCCACCGTAGGTGAATCACGGGTGGCCATCGTTGAGAACGGGGTCTTACAGGACCTTCATGTCGATTCGGCCGAGCGAGGCCGGATCAAGGGCAATATCTACAAAGCCCAGATTGTTAAGGTAGAGCCTGCCATTCAGGCCTGCTTTATTGACTACGGTGCCTCTCGGCATGGATTCCTGACCTTCAGCGACATCGCGCGGGCACGGATTCCACAGTTGAACGGCCCTGCCAAGCGTGCACGCCTCGAGGAGGTCTTGCGTCCTGGAATGCAGCTGATGGTTCAGTGCATCAAGGAGCCGGCCGGTTCCAAGGGCGCAGCCTTTACCACCTATATATCCCTTCCCGGTCGCTATCTCGTGCTCCTGCCGTTCGCCGAGACGACCGGCGGCGTCTCGCGTAAGATCGAAGACGAAAGCGAGCGGAAAAAGCTTCGAGCTCTCCTGAGCGGATTGGGCAGGGATAAAGATTATTCGCTGATCATTCGGACGGTCGGGCTCGGCCGCAACAAGATCGATCTCGAACGCGACCTGCATTACCTCGACCGGTTCTGGCTCAACATCCAGCAGTCGTACGAAGAGACTGGGCGCCCAGGGCTCGTGTTCCAGGAACAGAACGTCGTCGTCCGATCGATCCGGGACTACTACACCAACGACATGAAAGAGGTACTGATCGACAACGCCGATGCCTTCGGCGCGGTCGAAGAGTATGTCAAGGCGACTATGCCTCGCTATGTCAAGCGTTTCCGTTTGTACAAAGGCAGTGAAGCATTGTTCAATCAGTTCAATCTCAACCAGCAGATCGAGCAGGCCTACAGGAAGCGTGTTCGCCTGCCCTCCGGCGGCGCCATCGTGATTGAGCAGACAGAGGCGTTGGTCTCGATCGATGTCAACTCCGGTAAGGCCCTCCAGGGGCGGACCATGGAGGAGACCGCCCTGACCACCAACCTCGAGGCTGCTGAGGTCATCGCCCGGCAACTGCGCTTGCGCGACCTGGGCGGCCTGATCGTCATCGACTTCATCGACCTGCGCGAGGCTCGGAATCAGCGCAATGTCGAGACCACCCTGCGTCAGGCGTTGCGCGACGACAAGGCGCGCTATACCCTCGGCAAGATCAGCCGTTTCGGCCTGCTCGAAATGAGTCGCCAGCGCATTCAGGGGACGATTGCCTCCAGTTCACACGACCGCTGCCCCTTCTGTCACGGCAATGGTTTTGTTCGCTCCGCCTCCTCCTCTTCGCTTCAGATCATGAGCCGCCTACGAGAGCTGGCCAATGATTCCCAGACCGGTGCCATCCGGGCTGCCATCCCACGCGCTACCGCGCTCTACCTCCTGAACGATAAGCGTCACGAGCTGGCCGAGTTGGAGCAGACGACCGGGGTTCGTATGGAGATCGTCCCCTCGGACATTTCTCCGGATGAAATCGGCACCTTTTCCTCCATTCCCGGCCCCAAACGCAATGGCGGCCTCGAAAACGGTTCCGGCGCGCACTCCTCCTTTGCTTCCTCCCGCCCCGATGACTGGGCACAGGATGCTCCTGAGCCAGCCGAGGCGGATGAGGACACGATGGAGAACGAGCCTGCACCGGCCCGACGTACACCTCAATCCAGACAGCGCCAAGCCCCTGCTCCGCGCCAGGCACCAGCGGAGCGCTCAGCACCAGCCGAGCGCCGAGCACCAGCGGAGCGTCAGGCTCACACCCAGCGCAAATCGCCGGTTGATCGCCAGGCGGATTCGGAACGTACGAGTGCACCCGCCCCGAGGCAGACTTCTGCGGAACGGCAGGCGCCTCCAGCACGCCAGGCTCCTGCGGAACGGGAGACCCCTGCACGGAGATCCGCCCCGGTTCAGCGTCGGCAAGAGCGTACAGCCACCAGCTCAAGCCCTGCCCAATCCAAGGAGAAGGTCAATCCCTCGACCCAAGTTGGACGTCACGCGGCCAGGCCCGCAGAAGCGGCTGAGTCCAGGAGCGCCGCTCCGGAACCTAAGGAGCAGCCTAAGCCGGCCACGGAACGGACCTCAAGCACCAGCAGGCGACGCAGGCGCACGCGGTCAACCGCCGAGCCTGCACATGAGGAGGTCGCCGCGAAGACCAACTCTCCGGAACCGAAGCCGGAACCTAAATCGGCCGCCGCAGCCTCAAAGCCGGAGGTCGAGGCGCCCGCCCGCACCAAGACCCGCCGACGCAGCAGCGTTCAGCGGTCGAAGAAGCCCGCTTGAGTATCTGTTGAATCGGGCTTGCCAAGCAGGTGCCGGTGCTGGTTGAATTTGGATCCTCCAACGATTCACCCGCTCCAACCAAGCCTCCAGGCCCGTTCAGCCTTCGATCGGGATGGTAGGGGATGACCCGAAATGCTCTGCTTTTTGCCCTCCATTCTCGATGCACGCACCCTCCTCCGATCCGTTCAAACGGCCGGAGGGGGGCGCTTTTTTTCAGGCCTCTGGTTCCTCCTGATGCTTTGGGGCACTTCGGACCGGCTCATGGGGCAAGTCCTGGAGCGCGCAGGCGCCGTGGGCGGGCCCTGGGAACCGGTCGCAGAGGCCGTGTTCGAACCGATTGTTGAAGGCCCCAATCAATTCCGCGTGCGCTTTGCCGCCCCCGAGCTCTCCGCGCAGCAACAGACTTATTATCGGGTGTTGGCTCCATGGCCGACCCAGATCCACTCCCTGCTCGTCCTGCCTCACGACCAGGTGGAACTCTTGATCGAGGTCGCGTTCGATCCCTCAGCGGGTGCCCTCCAGGCCTACGGCGAAATCGAGGTGTTGCCCGAGCTTATCTGCGCCGGCGGCGCGGTCTATTTCGTGGCCCCCCACGTCCTGCACACGGTCGATCCGGAATCGACCTGTACACCCCATTCCACCCTTGAGTATGCCTGGGAGATCCAGCGGGATGATCGACGACTGGCCGGCGGAGAGGGGCCGGTAGCCGGCCTTCTCGAAACGCTCCCCGGCCGCCACACCGTTCGTTTCGAGATCCGCTCCGCCGACACGGGTGCCTGCACCCCACTCCCGCTCGTGCTCACGCGGTCGGTGGACTTGACCGGGATAGAGATTCAGTCGGCCAGTTTGGCGGACAACGAAATCTGGATCGAACTCCAACCGGCGGATGCCCACGGAACGCTCCACGTCTACCTCGACGACCTGCTTGTGGATTCCTTTCCAACTCCCGGCGGTCCGATCCTCACCGGTTTCGGCCAGGTCACCAGGCTGCCCAGAGGCCGTGAATTCCACACCATCCGTGTGGAATGGGAAATCGAGCAGGGGGTCTGCCGTGCCCAATTCGATTACCGTTTCAAGGTCCTTGGAACCTATCGACACACCCAGTACAACATCCCCGATCTCTCGGACCCGACATGCGACGCCGGAACCGTGACTCAAGTCTTCATCACCGACGACGAGTGCAGGTTTGAGCAGGATGACCTGCCGGAACCGTTCCGTGCTCAGACCGCCATGAACGGGCGCGGACGCACCGAAGAGCACGGGGTCATTGCCAACGAATTCTACTGTTTCGAGGACGGAACGGCTCCGCAGGAGGCACTCCCCGAATACACCTTTCGACGGCAACAAGAGGCCGAAGGCGCCTGCGGTCCGGTCGATGTCGATACCGTCGCCGTGCGGGAAGACCATCCCGATCTCCAATGCGGCGACGAAATCTACATCTACGGCGTCGGCGTCAAGCGGGTCACCGACTACTGCCCTGGCTGTTTGATCCAGCAGTGCGACAATTTCACATGGGACCCGCGTTGCACAGGAATCGTCGATCTCGGGAACTTTCCGACATTCAAGCTCTACAGCGATTGACCCCGGTCGCGCCGAAATCTGCGGGGATCGCCTCCAGGCAATGGTTGCCGATCCGTCCGATCCGTCCGATCCGTCCGATCTTGCTTCGCTATCTACCTTTTCGAACGACTTCAGGTGAGAAATGTCCTGCCACAGAGATCACAGAGATCACAGAGGGCGCGGAGGGGTATCGAGAGGGGGGGGATGCTGATAGGTCTGAGCTGCTTTCTGCAACTGCCTTGGTCTGATGAAATCGGTCTATCGAATTTAACTTCGCAAACGTTAGGGGATTAGAGCATTGCCTAAACCCACCTCCATAGGCAGGTCGAAAACGCCACCGCGCCCTCTGCGGGAGGCTTTCCGGATCCGGATGGGAAAGCGGCTACCTTTTCGAACGACCCCTACCTTAGCCCGCCTTAGCCCGTTCGAAAAGGCACGTTCCTTCAGGCATCGCCTCTGGGCTATTCCACATTCTGGCGAGCGACCTCGGTCCAGTAGACCGGGTCTGCGGTCAGGCCATCCGCGGGGACCAGCCCGATCTCGAACATCCCCGGTGTCTGTGCCGGCGGCAGAATCCGCTCCACATGGCACCGCCAAAGAGGGGATTCACCTTCGGTCGCCCCGGGTTGGACGCCCGAGCGCAGAAAGAGTTCCACCGGCATCGGCTCGGGCACACGCGCATGCCATCGATTGCGATCCCTCGCGTCGAGTCCGCACCAACAGAGACGACCGTCCGAGAACGCGATCCAGCGCAGGTGCTGGGGGCTGTTCCAGACAAGCGGACTCCGCAGGAATTGGACGCCGTCAGGATTGCGAATCGGTGTTGGTGGCGGGCAGGGCCGCCGCCGGCTGCGGTCGTAGACGCGCACCCCGAGATGCGAGGGGTGCGCCTGGCCGGGGTGTCGGAGTTGGACCGGCAAATACGCGACGTAGCGACCATCCGGGGATGCGGTAAACCTGCGCCCGGACAGGCTCTGCGGCGGGGATTCCCCCTTTGGATCCAAGAAAACAGCCGCATCGTTGACGGAGCTGAAGGGGCCGGTCAGCCAGAACCCGTGCGCATCCAATGCGGAACGATCGATCCTGAAGATCGCCCTGGGGAACGCAAATGTCTGCACCAGGCTGCCGTCGCCAGCCAGGACGGTCAGTCCGGATTGGATGTCACCCTCCCGGAGTACGCGACAGATTCGCCCCTCCGCCAGTTCGAAGCGCAGCTCTGTAGCGGGGTCTATCGGCCGGGGGACCGCGTCGACACCGGCATCGAAGCCCCACAGGCCGGACCGTGGTATCAGCGCTACCATCGCGATGAGGACCCGCCCAGGGCTGAGCCAAGCCGACCATCTGCGGCCGGGAAGGGGCGACTGGGTTGAATGCATCTCTCTCATGGACGGAGGTTTTGCCTTGATGGAGGCGTGGAGCGTGTCATCAAGAGGTTGCAGCGGCATCGCCGAGGAGAGTACCAGATTCCGTGGGTGCCGCACGCCCCGGATCGGTCCTTTGGAATGTGTATTGCAGCATGAGCTCAGAAATGGCCCCCGCGAGGAAATTAGCGGCCGTTGCACCGGCCAGGATCCCCCAAACCCCAAACCATCGTCCACCGAGCCAGGCCAGGGGGACAAAGATCAGGACGGTGCGGATCGCGTTGAGCAGGGTCGATTGCAGCGGATGATGGATCCCGTTCAGCTCGTTGCAGGCCAGCATATTGATGCCTAGGACGCCATAGCCGAGGGGGATGATCCGCAGGTAGAGGGTCAGCAGATGAAGGACCTCCGGATCCTCGGTGAAGACCCCGGCCAGGCGTGGGGCGGCAAACCAGAAGAGGACGGCCATTACCGCGCCCCAGGCCAATGCGAACTTGTGCGAAAACCTTCGGCCGGCACGAATCCTGTCCCAATGGCCTGCACCGAAGTTCTGTCCTACAAAGGGGAGCGCCACCGAGCTGAGCGAGATGACCGCCAGCATCGCGAACATGTCGATCCGGCTTCCGGCACCGACGGCGGCGACCGCGGCAGCGCCGAATCCGGCTGCGATTCGGGTGAAGAGGCCGGCGGAGATCGGCATCAACAGGTGGGTTGCCATGGCCGGTAGCCCGATCCAGAGAATCCTGCCCCAGGAGTGCGCGATCGGTTTCCATCCCGGCCACGACCAATCGGTCATGCGCAGCTTTCGCTGGAGGAACCAGAGGGATGCGAGCGTGCTGAGGAATCGTGCCAAAACCGTGGCGATCGCGGCACCCAGGATCCCGAGCGAGGGAAAGATCCACCAGCCGTAAATGAGAAAGGGATCGAGCAGACCGTTGATCAGTGCGGCGACGACCATGATCATGCCGGGCGTCCTGGTGTCGCCCGTGGCGCGAATGGCGTTGTTGGCGACCATCGGCAGGGCATTGATCGGATAGGTCGCCATCCAGAGAAACATATAGACATAGGCCTGCCGCAGCGGTTCACCGGTGGCGCCCATGAAGGCAAGCATCGGCTCGAGATAGACCAAGCCCACCCCAGCAATCACCGCTCCGAGGATGAGCATCAGATACAGGCAATCGGTGGTCAGGCGCTGTACCTGCGTTGTGTCACCCTGGCCGATCGCACGCGAGATCACCGCGGAGGTGCCGATTCCCACTCCGAAGGTGATGCCGTACAACAGCATGACCACCGGAAGCGTGTAGCTCATGGCCGCGAGCGATTCCGTTCCGAGGCCGGCGATGAAATAGGTATCGGTCAGATTAAAGGCCACAATGGCCAGGTGCCCGATGAACATCGGACCCGCCATCCGCAGGAGCGTGGGCCCGACCGGTCCCTGGGTCAGTGCAGCTGATGAGGAGATACTATGCATGTCGCTAATATCCACAACTTTGATCAATTATCCACGCCCATTCCTGGTGGAGCCGTGAAGTTCGCCCAATACCATTACTCCGGAAATCCTGAAGAATAAAAATGGGGCTTCGCTCCGCTGTTTTAATATTAAAAGGTCCGACTTTGGGTTATTTGACAAAAATCCTAAACCGCCATAATTGTTAAGCTTACAAAACGAAAATAACGACAAAAATCACCCTTGAAAGTCTTTTTATTCTGCATCCGTTCGGAAGCATTGCAGCGCTCACCAAACGGTGTTTGTGGAACGAAAGACAATCATTCGGAGGACATCAATCATGGCGTTTGAACTACCCGGACTTGGATATGCCTACGATGCGTTGGCCCCGCACATCGATGCGCGCACCATGGAGATTCATCATACGAAGCATCATGGGGGATATGTGGCCAAACTGAATGCGGCCCTGGAGGGGCATTCGGATCTGCAGTCACGATCAATCGAGGAAATCTGCGCTCAGATCACCTCCCTGCCGTCTGCGATCCAGACGGCGGTGCGCAACAACGGCGGCGGCCACTACAACCACTCACTCTTTTGGCAGGTGTTGAGTCCGCAGGGCGGAGGCCAGCCTTCCGGCGCGTTGGCGGAAGCCATCGATCGCGATCTCGGCGGGTTCGATGCCTTTAAGGAAGCCTTTGCCAACGCCGCCGCCAACCGGTTCGGCAGCGGTTGGGCATGGCTCTGCGTCAAGGCCGACGGTAAGCTCTGTGTCTGTTCCACACCCAACCAGGACAACCCGCTGATGTCCGGACTCGTGGATTGCACCGGCCAACCGATCCTCGGCCTGGATGTCTGGGAGCATGCCTACTACCTCAACTACCAGAACCGCCGTCCCGACTACATCTCCGCCTGGTGGAACGTGGTCAACTGGCGGCAGGTCGAAAAGAATTTCGCAACCGCAAGCTGAGTTCGGCCCGGTCCGGCAAGCAGGCCTGATGCCCACGGGCATCAGGCCAGAGGTCGGAGGTCCGCTATGGGTGGACTTTGGCATTCGGCTTGAGAACGTTGTCCCTGCTGATGCCCAGAGTTTGGTCGCCTGAAGTCCAAGGCGGTGCAGAAAGCAGCTGCGATGTATCTGTAATTCTCCCTCCTAATCCTCTGCGCCCTCTGCGCTCTCTGGGGGGGACCTCACCTCGTCAGCACGTCCAACGTCCGCCAGCCCATCGCCACGGCTCAACCCACAGCGGATCTCCGATCTCCCGCGGGCCCTACGGCGCCTGCGCCGCGGCAAGCCCTTTCGCGCCGCGCAAAACCAGTCATTCCGATCCGAAAACCATTGACAAGTTTCACCCCGATTTGGAAGATGTGCCTGCAGCCTGTTCCCCCCCCAACAAAAGGAAGTTGCATGAAGGCCTTTCCATCGGGTTTCTGTTTGATTCTATTGTTAACAGCGGCAATGCCGTCCATGGGTCTTGCGGCACCGCCGAACGATTCGTTCGCCTCCCCCATACTGATCGACGGGATTCCGGCGTCAGAAACTGGGAGCAATCTCGATGCGACCTTGGAGGCCGGTGAGCCCGTGCCCGAGGATTGGGCGGGATATGCCCAGGCCTCGGTCTGGTTTTCATGGACCGCATCCTTTTCAGGACCTCTTCGGATCGATACCCTCGGCAGTGATTTTGATACGATGCTCGCCGTCTGGACCGGGTCCGAGCTCAATTCCCTGAACCTCATCGCGCACAACGATGATTTTGATTCATACCTGAGTAGACTGACGCTCTGGGTCGATGACGGTGTCACCTACCAAATTGCCGTCTATGGCTGGGACACCGGCAGCGGCACTGTCGTGCTGAACCTCGATCAGGATACCAACTCCATCATATCGGGAACCGTGATGGGGCCGGACGGGACCACCGCGTTGCAGGGGATTCAAGTGGACGTCTACCGATGGTCGGGTACCTCAGAGGAATGGGGGAACTGGGACCTTTGGACGAGTGGTCAGACCGGGCCCGAGGGCCATTACATCGTCGCTGGACTGCCCGAGGGTGAATACCGGGTTGGGTTCTGGGACCCGAACAAGCTCTATGCGGAGCAGTTCTTCGAGAACGCCACAGAGATTCGGGACGCGACGGTGATCGAACTGCCCGCCGAGCAAACAGAGGTCACCGGCATCGACGCCACGCTCGCCTTCTCCTCCAGGATTACCGGCACTGTGACCGGTCCCGACGGGACGACACCGCTTATCGACATTGAAGTGACCGCCTATACGATGACCGAATGGGATTGGGACCCAGTGGATTCGACGACGACCGATGCCGATGGCCATTACGAGATCCTCGGATTGCGAGAGGGCAGTTACCGGGTTGTGTTCAGCGACCCGGGTGCGGTCTACATCGGTGAGGTGTACGACAACAATATCCCTGCCCAACCCGAATACGGTACAGATATTGTCGTGCCTGCCGAGACGACACTCACCGGCATCGACGCCTCCCTGGCCATCGGCTCCACAATCACCGGAACCGTGACCGGCCTCGACGGGACCACTCCCCTGGCCGATATCTGGGCTTCGGCATTCCTGCTGACCGATCTGGGACGGGAATGGATGGGCGATGGAATCACCGGCACCGATGGCGCCTATACCATCAGCGGCCTCCCTGCCGGCTCATATGTGGTGGAATTTTGGGATGATTTAGGCCGCTATTGTCCCGAGTACTATGACGACGCAGCCGACCTGGATTCCGCGACCGAGATCGAGGTCCCGACGGGGGGCAACGCCTCAGGGATCGACGCATCGTTGCCGCTCTTCTCGACAATCACCGGCACGGTGACGGGTCCGGACGGTGTGACTCCGCTCGGTGAGATCGTGGTCTGGGCATACACCTGGAGCGATGAGGACTGGGATCCGGCAGGCCGGGTATTGACCGGTCCGGACGGGACCTATGAAATGGGTGGATTGGCCGCAGGGAACTACAGGCTCCAGTTCGTGGATTGGAGCGGGGAGTATGTGAACGAGGTCTATGACAACAGGGTGTCGGAGCCGCTTGAAGCCGGTACCGACATTGTTGTCCCCGTGGAAGGCCTGGTCACCGATATCGACGCCTCCTTGACGATCGCCTCCAAGATCAGCGGCCGAGTGACCGGTTCGGACGGCACGACCGGACTGTCCAATATTTACATTGTCGTCGAGCGGTGGACCGGTCAGGAATGGGAGTGGTTCGATGAAAGCAGCGTCGATTTGGATGGTACCTACCAAATCGGCGGCCTGAGCGGGGGTACCCATTATCGGGTGCAATTCTCCGATGCGAGCGGAGAGATTATTCCCAATGAGATCGAAATGTTGGTCCCCGGTCAGACTGTCTTGACCGGTGTGGATGTCCAAATGTCCACCACATCCACCATTACCGGATGCGTGACCGGTCCGGATGGGACGACACCGTTGAAATCTATTTTTGTCTTTATTGAAAGATGGAACGGTGTGATTTGGGATTACGTAGGACAGGCGATTACCAAGGCGGACGGCAGCTACGAGCTGACCAGACTGCGGCCCGGAGTCTATAAGGTCTTTTTCCGTGACGATTTTTACGGGGAATATGTTACTGAAACCTATGTCAATCCGGCTTCTCCGGAGGGTTCTCCCAGGATTTTCGTCCCCATCGAGACCGTCGTTACAGGCATTGATGCCTCGCTTGCCCTTGCATCCAAGATTTCCGGCACGGTGACGGGTCCCGATGGCACCACGCCGATACAGGACGTGCGCGTGGAGGCCAAGACATGGACCGGTCAAGCGTGGGAACTCGTTGGGACAGGCTTCTCCGGCGAGGACGGCGCATATACCATCGGTGGGCTGCCCGCAGGTACATTCCGCCTGCACTTCTCCGACATGGCCGGCGAGTACGCCTTCGAGGTGTACGATAACGTGTTGGACATGGAAGGCGGCACGGATGTCATAGTCCCCGCCGCCACAATCGTCACGGGCGTCGACGTTTCGTTGGACCATGGAACCAATATCACCGGCACTGTGACCGGTCCCGACGGGACGACTCCATTGGCCTTCGTCTGGGTGGCTGTCCAAAGAAAGAACGGGCAGCAGTGGGAGCAAGTCGGGTTCACAGCGACCTACTTTGACGGAATTTACAATGTCGGTGGATTGCCTCCGGGGACATACCGCGTCGAGTTCAGGGATGGAAACGACCGATTGTATGCGTACCAGGCGTACGCGAATGCGTCGGACCTGGCTTCCGCTACGGATATTGTGGTGACAGAAGCGACCACAATAGCCGGGATTGACGCATCCTTGGGTACTGCATCCAAGATCTCCGGTATGGTGACCGGACCGGATGGCACAACGCCACTCTCCGGGATCAACGCCGAGGTGTTCAAATGGAACGGCACGGGCTGGAACTATTGGGGGATGGATTTCATGTCCTCGAGTAGCGCTTCCGGCCCCGATGGTACTTACACGATCGATGGCCTATCCGCGGGTACCTACCGAGTCGTGTTCGCGGACATCCGTAACCATAGATATGTCCCTGAATTTTACGATGGTGCACCGGACCTCGAATCCAGCGCCGATATCGTGGTCTCAGCGGAAACGACCGTTGGTGGGATTGATGCCTCGCTGGCCAGTCGGGTATGGCCGGAGCCGGCAAGCATCATCGGCATCAGTGAGGTTCCCGGCACTCCGAATGAGTGGGAATTGATCTTTACGGGCACAGCCGGCGCCGAATATCTGCTGCAGGAGGCCGCCTCCACCGCGGCACCATGGACGAGCGTTGGACTCTTCCAATGCGAGCCAGGTGCCAATACGATTCAGCGGCAGTCCTCGAGCCCGGCTCAATTTTGGCGGCTGCTGATCAACCCATAAGCGAGCAAGAGGTCATCCGAAAAGGTAGCAGTATTCTCAACCTGACCTCCCCATCCAGACCCGGAAAGCCTCCCGCAGAGGACGCGGTGGCGTTTTCGACCTGGTTATGGGGGTGGGTGGGGTCCAAGCCCTGATCCAAACCTTT
>CALLYA010000198.1 GCA_937875495.1 uncultured Verrucomicrobiota bacterium | reverse complement strand
TACATCGGAGCCGTTTTCAACAACTGCCCTGGTCTACCGAAACGATATGACTGCCCCCCCCAAAAAAAAGTAGGCTGCAGAGCATGGAACTTACCCACCCTGATAGGCTGGTCGAAAACGCCACCGCGCTCTCTGCGGGAGGCTTTCCGGATCCGGATGGGAATGATAGATGGCGAAACAAGATCGGGGTCGGGGTCGCTATCGGAATCGGAATCGATGGGAAGCGCAATCCGGCGTGGAATGCCAATGTACAAATCGTCCACAGCACCGCCACCGCCCCACCAGGGGGACTCCAGATGACCGCAGATGGGGTATCGAAATCGCTATCGAAATCGAAATCGGTATCGATGGGAAACATGATCCGGCGTGGAATACCCATGCACAAAACGTCCACATCACCGCCACCGCACCACCGCCCGGTGGCTCACACCCCCACAGCCACCTCGGACCTCCAACCTCTCTCTCCTCTTCCCCTCTCCTCAAAACCGGATCAGCGAGCGGACCGGACACCGCGTGAGTCGCGCGCGGCCGGATAGTTCTCCCAGCTCGATCAGGAACGCCGACTCCACAACGTCCGCGCCGATCTGGAACAATAGCTCAGCCGCGGCCGCAGCCGTTCCGCCCGTGGCAAGGAGGTCGTCCACCAGCAGGACCTTGTCCCCCGGCTGTACCGCATCCCGGTGCAGCTCCAGCGTGGCCGAACCATATTCAAGGGCATACGCGGCCTCAATCGTTTGCCAGGGCAACTTGCCCTTCTTGCGAATCGGCACCAGGCCCACGCCCAAATCGAATGCGACCGCAGCACTGAAGATGAACCCGCGCGCATCGATCCCGGCGACCGCCTTCAACCCCGCGTCCCGCCAGGGATCGGACAAGGCCCTGACCGCCTCCCGAAAGAGCTGCCCGTCTGCCAACAGCGGCGTGATGTCCTTGAACAAAATCCCCGGCTTGGGAAAATCCGGGACGTCTCGAATCACATCTTGAATCGCATCCAGACTCACGTGCGCCTCCCTAGCCCAATTCATTCTCCCCGCGCGGACACTACCCGAGGGCGGACTCCGCCCTCAGGACTTCCCCTCGCCCATGTTATCCTGCTCCTTCATCTTGGTCCGGAGTTTTCGCAGGGCGATGTTCTGAATCTGTCGGACCCGTTCCCGCGTGACGTTGAAGACCTCTCCAACCTCTTCAAGGGTCCGTGGCTTCTCACCGTCCAGGCCGAAGCGCAGCCGAATGATCTCAGCCTCCCGCTCGTCCAAGCCGCCTAGGAAGCGGTTGATGTCATAGCGCAACAGCTTCTCGCGCAATACCTCAAACGGTGTCGGCGCATCCTTGTCGCCCACGATCTCGATGAATTCCGTGCTGTCTTCATCGCCGATCGGGGCGTCCAGCGAAGCCGGGCGCGTCGAGACGGTGCGCAGTTGCACCAGCTTCTTCAGTGTAATCCCCATCCGCTCGGCTAGTTCCTCGCTTGTCGGCTCACGGCCTAATTCTTCGCTCATCTGGAGCGCCGTGCGCTTGAGCCGACTGATCTTGTCGACCAGATGGACCGGCAGCCGGATCGTCTTCCCCTGGTTCGCCAGCGCGCGCTTGATCGACTGCTTGATCCACCAAGCAGCGTACGTGCTGAGCTTGCCGCCCTTCTCCGGATCAAAACGCTCGACCGCCTTCATCAGACCGATGTTCCCCTCAGAAATCAGGTCTAAAAGGGGGAGCCCCAGATTCGAGTAATCGTGGGCAATCTTGACCACAAGGCGCAAGTTGGAGCGGATCATTTTGTCCCGGGCTTCCTCGTCGCCCGCCTTGATCTTCGCTGCCAGCTCGATTTCGTCCTTCTTGGTCAAGAGCGGGATCTTTCCGATCTCTCGAAGGTAAATCTTGATCCCATTATCGGAATTGCGTTCGTCGGCCATATCATTGTTGCCGTTGGTTCGGATCTATCGGTCTTCCCTGCGCACACTCTGGACACCAGCTATTCTGCTTCGCCCAGGGATGTCCGAGGGACGGTGGCAGAACTTATGCTTTCCCGACCGCACAGCCTCTGTACCAAACAATGGCCGGTCGAAGCAAGATCCGGAAATCCAACTGCATCCCATGGTTTCCTGTTGCGTGATATGCAGAGTCCTCGATGTTTTCCAAGTGAAGCCGAGGGTCTATCCAGACCGATCAGGGTGGCACAAAGGCTCCACTGTTCGAGACATGCAAATGCCGTCCCACTGTATCGGGAGTTTCTCCAGAGTCAAAAACCGGAATCGCTACGGGGACTCAAACTGCGACCGGTCAATCGGTAAGAATCTTGCAACGTCTGTCCTCTGGAGATATTTCAGCGAGTACCTCAACTGAAACGGGTTTCCTTTTTTAAGAATCCAAGGCAAAGTCGGCCCTGATTTCTTTTTTCATTCAAGGTCAGAAGAAGAAGATATGAACGATCAACACCCTTTCCATGAGCCCGTCCCCATCGAGCGCCTGGCCGGTCTGTTGTCCGCCTCGATCGAAGGGGATTCAACCCTATCCGTCCGCGGTATCGCGTCCCTGGATGAAGCGGGTCGCCACGATCTCTCGTTCCTGGGGAATTCCAAATACAATCACCTGGTCGCCACATCCCACGCCGGTGCACTCCTGCTCCCGCATGATTTCGCCTTCCAGCCAAAGGACGGCCAGGCCGTCCTGCGCGTCGCCAAACCGTACGAGGCATTCGCTCAGTGCGCCGCCTTGTTCTATACCCCGCCACGCGCACCGGAAGGTATTCACCCCACCGCCATCGTCGATCCCTCCGCGGAGCTCGGTCGCGAGGTAGGGATCGGACCCTACGTCGTGATCGGTCCAAACGTCCGCCTCGGCGATCGGGTCAAGGTCTTCCCACACTGCACCCTGTATGAGTACTGCTCGGTGGGAGATGATACCGTCCTGCATAGCCACGTCGTCCTGCGGGAACGGGTCAGCATCGGCAAGCGCTGCATCTTCCATAACCATGTCGTGATCGGCGCTGACGGGTTCGGCTACGTCCGCAACGCCGCAATGAAGTGGGTCAAGATCCCACAGACCGGTAGCACCGTCATTGGAGACGATGTCGAAATCGGTGCCTTCGGAGCGGCCGATCGCGCCGCACTAGGCTTCACGCGCGTTCACAGCGGCGTCAAGCTGGATAACATGGTCCAACTCGGCCACGGCGACCAGGTCGGAGAGGACTCCCTCCTCTGCGGACAGGTCGGCGTTTCAGGCAGTGTACGAATCGGCAAGCGCTGCATCCTCGCTGGCAAAGTCGGTGTGCGCGACCACATCTCTATCGCCGATGACATCACCGTCGCAGGCATGGCGGGGATCACCAATGACCTCGAAGGCGCTTCTGTCTTCGCAGGATTCCCCGCCGTCCCCTCCAAGGAATGGATACGATCCATCTTTTCAGTGAAACGCATCCCCCAGCTTCTCAGCGAGATGCGAGCCCTCAAACAGGAGCTGGAGGAGCTGCGCAGCCAGGTCTCAGAGCTCCAGCAGTCACCCCAAGAACAAAAAAGCCCACACCCTTGATTACCGCTGTCCCAAAAGATCGATGGCAAAGCAAGCTCGGGGCCGGAGTCGGTATCGGTATCGAATGGACGCGGGTTGCGATTCGGACACGAGAAACCGGGTGCCGCAACCGTATTGTTGCGGTGTTGACACAACTCGGCAGTGAAGTTTGAGCGGTGCCAAACAGGACAGGAATCGATCCCGATCCGACCGATCCGACCGATCCGACCGATCCGACCGATCCGACCGATCCGAC
>CALLYA010000197.1 GCA_937875495.1 uncultured Verrucomicrobiota bacterium | reverse complement strand
CTCCCAATACACCTCTGCGCCCTCTGCGATCTCTGCGGGAGTCCTCCCCATCCGGGTCCGAAGACCTTTTCGGACGGGCTTTTGCTAGTAAATTATGCTTTACTAGCAGCGGATGATAATAACGTGTCCGTGACTAGCGGTGAGCCGGAGTTAAGGGAACCTGACCAGCCATGAAACGAATCAGCGGCACATACCACATCACCAAGTGGGGCGAAGAGGAGGTGTCCGCATTCATTCCCTCGCCATTGCCGCCCACCCCCCCCTTGTCGCTCGACGCCGAAACAAGGACTGCCTTGTCGGAGGCCATGGCAGCACTTGGCAAACTCGCCGTCGCCGCCGATATGGTGCCCAATGCCGACTGGTTCCTCTACGGCTTCGTGCGTAAGGAGGCCCTGATCACCTCGCAGATTGAAGGCACCCAAGCGACGCTTCAGGATGTGCTGGCGTTTGAGGCTGGCGAGCAGGCCCAGCGTCCGGACGATGTGCGAGAAGTCTGCAACTATGTCGACGCCCTGACCTACGCTCGCAAGGAACTCGCCCGCCCCAAAGGGCTTCCTCTTGCCACTCGGCTACTCTGCGAAGCCCACAAGCGGCTGATGAAAGGCGCCCGCGGCAGCGAGAAACAGGCCGGACAGATCCGACGCAGCCAGAACTGGATCGGCGGCAGCCGACCAGGCAACGCCCGATTCGTTCCACCGCCACCAGAGGCGCTACCTGACGCATTGTCGGCGCTGGAGAAGTGGATTCATGGGCAGGATCGACTGCCGCCGCTGGTGCGCGTCGGCCTGGTCCATGCGCAGTTCGAGACCATCCATCCGTTCCTTGACGGCAACGGCCGCATCGGGCGCTTGCTGATTGCACTGCTTGTTGAGCATTGGGGACTGCTCAAAGCCCCGCTGATTTATCTGAGTGTCGCGTTCAAGCGGCACCGCCAGGACTACTACGCACGCCTCAATGCCGTTCGCGTTGACGGCGACTGGGAGGGATGGACACGGTTCTTCCTGGATTGTGTGACCGAGGCTGCCAACGATGCCGTGGCCAGCGCACAGGAACTTTTCGCCACAACCACTGCTGACCGTTCAAAGGTAGCCGCCCACGAAAAAACCACCGTTGCGGCGATTCGGCTCGTGGATTCGCTGCCGTCCAATCCGATCGTCACAGCTGCGCTGGTCATCAAACTACTGAAGGTCAGCAAGCCGACCGCCATAAGAACCATCGAGTTCCTTCAGGACGCCGGTATTCTACGCGAAACAACAGGCAAGCGCCGTGATCGTGTGTACGCCTACCACCGTTATCTTCAGGTTCTCACGCCAGACACAGAGTGATGCAGGCCGACGGCATGTTAGCGGGGCTGTAAGGGAACCGCCAAGAAAGCCATGGATTGAACCGCCAAGACGCCAAGAAGGAATAAGAGGAACCGCCAAGACGCCAAGGACGCCAAGGGGGGAAACAGATGAGAATTGTGCCGGGCAGGCAGGTTGATGGTATGGCAGAGGCCGTCCAGGGCGCGGAACGGTGAGAGCAGATAAGCGTGAAATTCAAGAGGCATGATGTTGGGAAAGATCGATGGGGGCGACGGATGCTCTCGCGCACTCAGGTCATGTCCAAGAATCTTGGATTTTCTCCTCACCTTGGAGGAATAAGAGGAACCGCCAAGACGCCAAGGACGCCAAGGGGAGAAACAGATGAAAATAGTGCCGGGCAGGCAGGTCAATGGTCTGACGATTGCCGTCATAGGAGCGGCACCGGGTATAAACGGCAAGAGCCGATAAGCGTGAAATACAAGGGACATGATGTTGGGAAAGACCGATTGGGGCAGCGGATGCTCTCGCGCCCTCAGGTCATGTCCAAACATCCCCCTTTTTCTCCCCCCCTTGGCGTCTTGGCGGTTCCATTCTTGGCGTCCTTGGCGCCTTGGCGGTTCCATTCTTGGCGTCCTTGGCGTCTTGGCGGTTCCATTCTTGGCGTCCTTGGCGTCTTGGCGGTTCCATTCTTGGTGTTCTTGGCTTCTTGGCGGTTCCAATCTTGGCGTTCTTGGCGCCTTGGCGGTTCGATTCTTGGCGTCCTTGGCGTCTTGGCGGTTCCATCCTTGGCGTCCTTGGCGTCTTGGCGGTTCCCTTCCTGGCGTTCTTGGCGCCTTGGCGGTTCCATCCTTGGCGTTCTTGGCGTCTTGGCGGTTCCATCCTTGGCGTCTTGGCGGTTCTCTTCTTGGCGTCTTGGCGGTTCCATCCCGAGCCAGTACGCAGGTTGTCACCAGCTCCGATTGAATTTACTTTTAGGAGCGTTGGAAATTCCGAGTTTCCACGTGGCACCTTCACGGCGCCTAACGATGCAAACCCCTTCAAAGGAGGATTCCCATGAGCCATCGAATTCACATAATCACGCTTCCCGCCCTGCTCTTCGCATTGATGCTCGCGCTGACGACCGGCTGCCAGCGGCACTACGGGGAGGAGGCGCCCGCCGCACCGGCCGAGCAGCAAGAGGCGCCTGTCGCGGAAAACGCGGAATCGGCAGAGGCTGCGGTCCCCTATCCACTCGATTATTGCCTCGTCACCAACGAGAAACTTGGGAGTATGGGGGAACCGATTTCCCAGGTGTTCCAGGGGCGTGAATTCAAGGTCTGCTGCGCCGGCTGTATCGATACCCTCGCCGCGGACGTGCCCGGATACCTGGCCAAACTCGATTCCGCTATCGCCCAAGGTGAATAGTCACTTTTTCGCGCTATAGATAAACCAGAAACCACCGAACCACATCACCCCACCCGCTTCCCCCTGATCGGGGTCGAGGCGGGTGGGGCCTCTTTGAGGACATACAACCATGGATCGCCGTCGCGCTGGAATCATTCTCCACCCCATCTCTCTGCCCGGCCGGGAAGACATCGGCACACTCGGTAGGGAGGCCCGCAATTTCCTGGCCTTTCTCCATCACTCCGGGCAGACCCTATGGCAGATCCTGCCGCTGGGTCCTACTGGGTTCGGCGATTCACCGTACCAGTGCTTTTCGGCGTTCGCGGGCAACCCGCTCATGATCGATCTGGCCGAGCTGCCCGGGTTGCCGCCCGAGTCGGAAGACCAGGGCGATGCCCGACCAGGACCGACCGAGATCGATTACGGTTCCCTCATCCCCAAGAAATTCGGCGCGTTGGGCATCGCGGCCGAACGGTTTCAATCCTCTGCCGAGGCCGCGGTCAGATCCCGATTCGAGGAGTTTCGGACACAACAGGCCTATTGGCTTGAGGACTTCGCCCTCTTCATGGCCTTGAAAGGGCACCACGGTGGAAGGCCATGGACCGAGTGGGCGCCCGATTTGGTCCAACGCGAGCCCAGCGCGATGCAGCGGGCGCGGACCGAACTCAAATCCGAGATACGCAGTATCGAAGTGCAACAGTTCTTCTTTGAGGAGCAGTGGAGCGTACTCAAGACCGAAGCCAACCGGTTGGGGATACAGATCATCGGCGACATGCCGATCTTCGTGGCTTTTGACAGCGCGGACGTATGGGCCAACCCGGAATTGTTCCACCTGGACGCCAAGGGGCTCCCGACCATGGTCGCGGGAGTTCCACCCGATTACTTCAGCGCGACGGGTCAGCTCTGGGGTAACCCGCTCTATCGATGGGAGCGAATGGAGCAGGCCGGATTCCCCTGGTGGACAGCGCGCTTCAAGCGCGCTTTCGAACTGACCGATATCGTGCGCATCGACCATTTCCGCGGGTTCGAGTCGTATTGGAGCGTGCCTGCCGGCGCCCCCACCGCCGAATCCGGCAAATGGCTGCCCGGACCCGGCAGCGCCCTCTTCGAGGTGGTCCAGGAGAGGCTCGGTCCGCAATCGATCATCGCCGAAGACCTCGGTGTGATCACGCCAGAGGTCGACCAACTGAGGATCGGCCAGGGCTATCCCGGAATGACCGTCCTGCAGTTCGCCTTCGACGGCGAGGCCACCAATCGGTACCTGCCGCACAACCACGAACCGATGACGGTGGTCTACACCGGCACCCACGACAATGACACCACGCAGGGTTGGTTCGACAGCCTCCCCGAACACCAGAAGAACAACGTCCGCCGATACCTGGGCCATGCGCTCATGGACCCGCCCTGGGATTTGATGCGAGTGGCCCAGCAGTCGGTTGCACGCTACGCGATCGTGCCGATGCAGGACGTCCTCCGCCGTGGCGCCGAGTCGCGCATGAACCGGCCTGGCCAGGCGGGTGGCAACTGGAGCTGGAGATTCACCTGGGAACA
This sequence comes from uncultured Verrucomicrobiota bacterium, assembly GCA_937875495.1. Lineage (GTDB taxonomy): Bacteria > Verrucomicrobiota > CALLYA01 > CALLYA01 > CALLYA01 > CALLYA01. The sequence continues at coordinate 14,155 of CALLYA010000197.1, read as the reverse complement.
GGTCTATTTCGGCCTGCAGGATGAACTGCTGGAGCTGACCCGTACCTACGGCAGGGCGTAGGGCTCAGAGGGCTCTACGGACAGCAATCCGCCGGGGAATCAAACAATCGGGGTCGGTATCGGAATCGGTATCGGTATCGAAAGGATGCGGGATGGGCTGCGGACACGAGAAACCGGTTGGCAAATCCGTATTGTTGCGGTGCTGACACAACTCGGTAGTGAAGTGTGAGCGGTCCATGAGAGCCAGGCGCCATTCAGGGAAGGGATCGATCCCGATTTCGATCCCGATTTCGATTTCGATTTCGATTTCGATACCGAGGGGAGCTGGATCCATCTCGCCTATTCCCCATCTGCGGATCCCCTGAGGGCTGTTTCCGCTAGGGGTTGATCGCCTGTTCAATCCGCAGACCGAGTCCGATCCATGTCTCGTCGCCCAGATCGGCACGATCGAGGTTTTCCCATGCCATCGAATGGTGGACCCCGGCATACATGCTGGCGCTCGGAGTGAAGCGATAGCTGCCCTCAAGGCCCAACTGAACATGATTGGCGCCGTCGTACTCAGGCGATACGTAGCCGAAATCGAAACCGGCCAAGACGTATGGTTGGAGGGTCAGGCTGTTGGTGACCGGATGGAACTCGGCCTGAAGCATGGCTTCCAGAAACCCGCCCTCCGTCTCGGTAAAGTAGGAATAGTTGACCGCAGGCGTCACGATCGGCAGTTGAAGCCATTCGAACATGGCCGCCAGTTGATGATCGTTCTGATCGTCCTCGAAATAGTGGAGCCAGTTGTAGCCGGCGCTGGCGCGAAGGCTTGAGAATTCAAGGCCGTACACCATAAACAGATTGCTCTCCTGGTAGTCGATGCTGTCGCCGAGGCCCCACCAGGTCCCTACGGTGAGCGGCCCCGCGGAAAGACTTCCCTCCATGGTTGCCAACCCGCCTTCGTCCAGCCAGTTCACGCCTTCTGAGACATATCGGCTCGCCCACCCCGTTTCGGCATTGGCCAGAACCGAGGTCTGGGGGTCCGCCGGAGTGACCATTTCCTCCGCTGCAGCTCCAGTCTCCTCGGCCTCCGCCCCGACCGCCCATCCCGAAACCGCGATCAACAATAACACCGCGTAGACCCAACGCATCGTCGTTTCACCCATCTGGGTGTGCCACGCCTCGAGGTTACTTCCTGTTATCATCGGTTCTTGTCCCCACTCTCTCCTGACATTTCCGCCCCACTCCCCTCATACGGGGCGCTCGCGATCCTTCGGTATGCCCTCAGCGAGCTCGTCGGCATGCGCCCGTAACCAGGCCTCCAATTCCTTGCCTGTTCGCTCCAATTCCTGATCGCGGCCGGTTTGTTCGGAGAAGAGAGAAGCACGCCAACTGCGTTCATAAGCAACTAAAAACTTCTCCACAGAACGATTTTGCCGCAGCGCCGTAAACGTGAGGCCCTCCCAGAACCGCTGTCGAATTCTCCGGTCAGGTGGAGGCACGCCTCCCGATTCCAACAGATGAACGATCCGCCGATGCCGCTTCCACAACCTGGCTTCCTCCCGGAATTCCGGATTGAACATCGAGCGCATGACGCCTTGGTGACGATCTTCCCTACGGGGCGCAGGCGCAACCTGAACTCGGATCCGGATCGGTTCCATCGGCCTGTGGCTCCATATCCGCCGAAGCCGACGCATCGCCCATGCGATCAACCCTCCCAAGAGGATGCCCGAAACTCCGAGCAGGAGATAGAGCAGCCAAGGCGTTTGTGCCAGCGGTTCCGCCGTGGGATAGGCTGGAGCTTCGAGGTTGGCTGTCACATCCGGATTCGAGGGATCGACGGCAACCCATCCCGCTTCCGGACTCCAGACTTCCACCCAGGCATGGCGGTCCGCGCGGGTGAGCGTGACCGGCTCCACCTCCACGTCCAGGTCGTAGCCCACCCCCAACCCGACCGCCAGCCGTGCGGGAATGCCACCCAACCGCGCCAGTACCGCAAAGGCCGATGCAAAATGCTCGCAAGTACCCCGCCGGGTATCGAAGAGGAACGAGCCAAGTAGGTCCGGGCCCTTCGGTAGCGGTTCTTCCAGTGCATAGGCGCAATTCACCCCCAGATAGTCGAGGACCCTGGTCAGGTACGCCTCCGGGTGGGTATTCGCCTGTTGGACTCCAAGTTGAAAGGCGAGATCATGAATCCGTTGGGGTAATTTGGGAAGCTCCAGCGTAGAGGCAAAGGGCATCTCCTCCGGAGGAGGCATCGACCTGGGTGAGACCGAGAAGAGCCGTACCGTCTGTCGGGGCCGAAGCGGCGTGGAGGGCAGTAAACTCCCCGAAGCGTCCCACGAAACGAGATCGATCCCGGCGGCGATGGCGACCGGACGGCCGACATGCGGCAGACCGCCCAACTCCGCGTTGTGAATGGTGATCTCCTGTCCAATCAACTCGTGCGAATCCCAATCCACCAGATCGGTCAGGACGATCCTGCCCTTGGAGTCGGCAGGGAAGAGCGCGCCCCCGGTCGAAGACAGTTCCCAGGCCCGCCCGTTGAAACGATCCAGGGTGCCGGTCTTCCAAAGACGCAACTCCCCGCGCGGCATGACGGATGAAACCCTGCTCTCCCAGCTGCGCCGAACAAAGACCGTGAACAAAGGGGTACGATCCTGCTGGTTCAGGACCGGATCCTCCAAACTCACGCGTGGCAAGGCAGCCCCCCGCGAGGAAGCCCCCTCCCGGCTTGAGGAATCCGAAGTGCGCGGTGCAGTTGCGCGATTCTCCCTGAGCGGATCTTCGTCCGCCCGCGCACTCATGGCATCACCCAGATCCATCGCCGGTGATTGCGTCGGGCTGGTCAGCTCATCCCCGTCCACCCAGTCTCCGTCGGGATCGAACCCGCCCGAGGGGCGCTCAACGAGGGCAGGACCATGCAGCCCCATGAATTGTCGGACCGTAAAGAGCGTGTTCCACACGGTCGAGTAGGATAGCGCAATCGCACCCGAGAGGAGGGCCGCCATCAACAGCCAGAGCAACAGAAGCGGCGCCATTCGGGCACGCACCTCCACCGCGAGACAGCGGTCCGCAATCCCCCATCCTGTGAAGACGAGAACTCCAGCGAAGACAGCCCATGCGGGGTGAATCCCGAACCCTGGTTCCATGGAGGCCACAAAGAGAAGGATCAGGATAAAGGAGAGCCCGACCTGCCGGCCCCAAGCCCAACGCAGCGTGAGCAGTGAAAGCCAGACGCCGCCAATCAAGAAAAAGAGCCACCAGGCAGGGAAGATGCGCGGCGGGTCCCAGGTCTGACCGGCATAGAGGACCAGCAGTACGATCGGGATCAACGAGGTCGCCAGGCCGACCAACAGCACGATGGGATAGGACCTACGATCCGGAATCCGCCCCAGCCCCAGGGCGGTGGTCCACCCGAAGACCGCAACCAGGAAGAAAATGGGGAGCAACACACGCACCCCACGCGGGAGTGCCATCGGCCAGGCAACACTGAGCAGGGCAACGCAGCCCAACAAGATCGGCAGCATCCGCAGCAGGAGCGAATGCCCTCCCGGCACCTGCCTCCCCGGCGCAATGGCCGGCGGGTGAGGCGCGGTATTGGAAACGGGGATGGGCGGCCGAGTCTTCATCCATTCCTCCCTTCCGCCGCCCAGGCGGACAACAACGGATCGAGCCGGGCGCCGAGCGGGACGAGCCGCGCGGAGAGTCCGCGGCGCTCAAACGCGGCGATACAGTCCAGCGCCGAACGGTCCTGACGCCACCGGCCGGTCTCGAAGTCGAAGGCTCGCTGCTGCGAAAGATCGTCAACGAGCAGGGGCGTCACCCGCCAGCCGATATCCTGAAGGCGGACAATCCGAAGCAGGATCGGATCGACCGGCCACCAGGCCGCACCGAAGATGGGGATCAGCTGTCCCATCGGGGCTGGGATCGCACCGGATGCTATGGCATCAAGCACCCTCCAGGGAGCCGCCCCGGTCCCGCACACCAACCGGGCACAGGTGCGCAGCCAATCCTCGGCGGCTTGCCCGCCTGAGGAGGCGGGCGCGACCGTGGACTCCTTCTTGTTGGCGGTCATCAGGGCAGTCGGGATGCCGGAGCGGACCAGGTTCCATCCGATCGAGGCGGCCACCCGGACCACTTCTTCGCTGAGGGCGGGCGGCACCCCAAGACCCGTGCGGTCTCGGTACGAAAAGAGGTCCGGCCAAACCACCGCTGATCCGATCGCGCTTCGCTCCCGCTCGATCGCGTACAACACCCCCAGACGCGCGGTCTGCTTCCAGTGGATGTCCCGCAGCCGATCGCCCGGACGATACTCACGCACCGCACGCGGCTCCTGCGAAGTCGCCCCCTTACGTCCGACAGCCTGCCCGCGTGATCGCGGTTGCATGCGGCGCCTCCAGTCGGTCAGTGGCTGGACCGCAAAGCGTTCGACCCGCGGAAGGACCAAGACCTCTTTGGCTCCCTCCACCGGGAGCATGCCCTGAACCAGTCCGAGCGGCCCGAAAAAACGGAGCCAGGCAGGGGCCGGCGTGTGAACCCCGCGGTGGATGTGGCAATACCCCTCGATTTCAATCTGGGCCTCACGAAACGGCGGGAGTAACGGCGGCAGCGCAACCTGGTAGCCCTGGTCCAGATCCAAACCCAGGGGCGATTCCACCACCGCCCAAAAGAGCGGCCAGCGGCGGCCGCGAGGGAACTCGAGCCGCCCCTTGACCCAAGAGCCTTGGGTCACTTCCGGGGGTAACATACGCCGCGGGCGACAAGACCTGGTCACTCGACGGACATACCACTCCTCGAGCCCGATCCAGAGGGCGACCCAGATCCCTAGCGCACCCAGAAAGGGCGCGCCCAAAAGGATCGCCGCCAGGATGGCGATCGCGGAAAAGGCCAACCAGACCGAACCGGGGGAGGTCACCTTGACCGTCTTCTCCACGTCTTCGTTCTGCATCGTCCTCTGCGCGGGTAAGGAGTGGTTGGGACGCATTTCGTTCGACAAAAGACCTTGGTGACGAGGGCTCAGTGTTCGACATCCGGGCTGGGCACCGAATCGACCACCTCTTCCAACAACGCCATCGCTTCCATTCGCTGGGCATTGCCCCAAAGGGATCCACGCTCCAGGACCATGCGATGGGCCAGGACCGGTCCCACCAAATGCCGGACGAGGATCGGATCGAGGAAGTCACGCCCGGTCACCAACGCCATCGCCTGCCCGACCTGCAACAGGGATAGTGCGGCACGGCTGCTCGCCCCGAGGCGAATGCGGGGATGGCGGCGCGTCTCCCGGACGATCCGCAGCAGATACTGCAGGACCCGATCTTGCACGTGCACCCGACGCGAAGCTTTGCGCAATTGCAGGACGCTCTCCAGCTCCAGGATCGGCTCCAGCTCCGATGCGCTGGCCGCGGAACGGGGGCTGCGCAGCATCTCCAGCTCCTCTTCCTCTTCCAGGTAGCCCATGCTCAAGCAGACCGAAAACCGGTCCAACTCCGCCTCCGGTAGGGGGAAGGTACCTTCCAATTCGACCGGGTTCTGGGTCGCAACGACAAAAAACGGTGTCGGCAGACGATAGGTATGACCATCGATCGTCACCTGATGCTCTTCCATGCTCTCCAACAGGCTCGACTGGGTCCGCGGAGTCGCACGATTGATCTCATCGGCGAGCAGGACATTCGAAAAGACCGGGCCAGCCATGAACTCGAACTCTTGCGAGGACTGGTTGTAGATCGTGAGCCCGGTGACATCGCTGGGCAGGAGGTCGGGAGTGCACTGGATCCGGCGAAAGGAGGCATTGACACAGCGGGCCAGGGCGCGGGCAAGCAACGTCTTACCGGTCCCGGGTACGTCCTCGATCAGGAGATGGCCGTCGGCGATCCAGGCACCGAGGGCGAGGCGGATCTGATCGCGCTTCCCGAGCACCAGACGAGCAACCCCAGCCTCCAAGGCTGCGGCCTGGCGAAAGGCCGCATCCATATTGACTTCCCCAGCCGGTTTTGCATCCGTTATGGTTTGCTGATTCACATCCTCACCCTACCCCCATTTCCCAAAGATCTGCAATGAAACAAGCACACACAGCCCTGCCATGGACGTACTACGCACCGCAATTCGCACCGCTGCTGGTCTATTTCCTGGCGCGCTCCAGCGCGGGAATCCTGCCAGGAGCACACGCGGATTATTGGGCCTACATCCTCACCATCCCTGCCGTTACGGCCACACTGCTCTTCTTCCGGAAGGAGTATAGCGAACTCTCATGGAAAGGCCTGCGCACCCCGGATTGGATCCTGGCGGTGGGTGTCGGATTCCTGGGAATCGTCGTATGGATCCTGCCGTATCATCTGGCACCGGAGCTGATGCATCGGGTGGGACTCTCCAACCTGCTCGCTGCCGTCGGACTCGGCTCCGGCTCGGTCGATGCATCCATGGATCCGTCCGCGCTGAACGGCTGGTTCAAGGGCCTGTTTCTGGTAGCGCGTGTGACCGGAGCCGTGGTCCTGATCCCGTTTGCCGAGGAGCTGTTTCATCGCTCCGGCGTCATGCGGCTCGTCCAGCGCCCCGACTACCGCGCGGAATCCATCGGACGGTACACCCCGGCCTCGTTGGCGATCGGATTGGCCATCTTCGCCCTGAGCCATGAGGAATGGATTGTCGCGACGGTTTGGGGCGCACTGATCTGCCTGCTCCTCTACCGCACGAAACGCCTGGAGACCTGCGTCCTCGCACATGCGGTCTCCAACCTCCTCCTGGCCGCCTATGTTTTGCACCAGGGCGCCTGGGAGCTGTGGTAGGACGCGGTCGTCCATACCATCCGGAGCCGGAGGCCTCGCGCAGAGGCGCGGTGGCGTTTGCGACCTGCCTATGGGGTGGGAAAGGCGAAGGTTCTGATCCCAACCTTGTTGGGAGTATTATTCAGATGAACCGTTTCCAGCTGGAGGCTATCCGAAAAGGCGCGTTCCATCATGCGTCGCCTCCAGGCAATAGTGGCCGATCCGTCCGATCTAGCTTCGCCATGGACCTTTTCGGGCAGCTTCAGGTGAGGAATTTCCTGCCACAGAGGTCACCGAGACCACAGAGGCACATGTCCTTTCTCATCTGAAAGCAACGCGGGGGCATTAGGGGTTGTCTCATCGACGTCAAAAGGGAGAATCTCTCTGTGAACTCTGTGTCCTCTGTGGCTATAGGCCGGCCGAAAAAGCTGGCAATCCATCATGCGTCGCCTCCAGGCAATAGTTGCCGATCCGTCCGATCATTGTCTGAATCGGAATCGGAATCGATTCCTGTTCTGGTTGGCACCTGGCCCTCATCCACCGCTCAAACTTCAATGCCGAGTTGTGTCAGTACCGCAATAATGCGGTTGCGATAGCCGGCTTCTCATGTCCGAATCCCATCTCGCGTCCTTTCGATACCGATACCGATAGCGATACCGATACCGATACCGACCCAGAGCTTGCTTCGCGCATTGACCTTTCCTCCTTCCTCCCCCTTCAGTCTCTTTCCCACCGGTGGCTGTGGGAGGGTCAGCCGCTCCAGCCGATCCGGTTTTCGTAGATCCGATAGAACCCGCCCAGGAGGCGACCGGCCACCCAGAGCAGGTAGACCTGTCCGACACCGAGCACGATTTCCCGAAGCACGATCTCTCCAAACGAGGGGAGGCCGGTGGTGGCTCCTGCATGAAGCCCATGAAAGAGCCAGACGCCGGCCCCCACAGAGAGGCCCAGCCAGATGCAGAGCATGATGTATGGCAGGAAGACACGAGACAGGCCCTGGATCAGATAGATGGGATTGGCCGCGCTGACGCTATCGTAGAGGGCGGCCGCAATCAGGGCGATCGGGGTCATAAAGGCGCCAAGGGCGACCAGAGGCACTTTCAGCTGCGAGAGTCCAACCCAACCGGCCAGCAAGGCAGGCCCGAACAGGATCGCCGGGATGAAGATGAAGAGGGAGAGGCAACCGGAAATCAGTGCATCCCAATCCAGCTCAGGATCGAGCGGACCCTCCTCACCGGTGGCCTCCGCACGCACGAGGGCCAGCCAGTATTGGGCCAGATATCCATAGATAAACATGGCCACCATGATCCCGAAGACCCCCCCGAACGGGATGAGCAGACGCAGCAAACCAAAGGCCGCACCGCCGATCGCAATGAGAATGATGCCGGGGGACTTCAGAGGCAAGACCCATGCCCGTTGAAGCATCGCGGACCAGTCCTTGCCAGGCCCACGCGCGAAAGACTTCTTGCTGCCTCTGCGCTGGGGGGGAGCTAATACGGTTTCCAGCCGTTCACACCGCTTAAAACAGGCGGGGCAGATCTCATACGCCTTGTGGAGGCCGATCCGCTCAATACATTGGTCGCACCATGTCTTACCGCAGCTGGTGCACACCCACTCCGGCGGGTGGCGTGGGTCGTTCTCGCAAGGGTGTATAACCGGCGGCTGTTTCATCAATGCCGTCTTTCGGGATCAAGCGGTTCCGGGCAATGGTCGAGTCGTGCGTAAGTTTAAATCATCGACGCGGGCCTGCGCAAGTGGCCGAACCGGGGCACCGACACCCTCCAAACGTCGCAAACGTTTTAGGGGAACGAGGGCGTGGTCGTAGAACCGTGTGAGGATTTCCAGATCGCGGGCAGCCCAATGAACGACCAGTGGTGTGGGAGAATCCGGCGGGTGGGCAGCCAACTCCTGGATCATACCACGGCCGTTTCCGCAGAGGAAAGAAAAGATTCCGGCGCTCCAATCGAGGCGATCCATGGGGGAAAGTGCCGGGCTCCAAGGGATGAGGAAGCCGTCGGCGGGCCGGTGGCGCAAGAGCGCTTGCGGCATGCGAAACGGATTGCCGCTGCCTCCCATTGCCCACCACTGAAGGCGCAGCAAGGCGCAATAGCCTTGCCGAGCCAGGTGACGGCTGCGAAAGGCACCGAACCAAGTGGTCGGTGTCCCAGAGCACCCCTCCGGGATTCTCAGGGCCCAGGCAAAGGCAAGCCCCTCGGGGCGGTCCCCAAATCCAAGGTAGCCGTATGATTCCGGGGCGGTATTGAGGACGTTGAACGGTGGCTTGTATTCGCGCAGCAAAGCGTTCTCCAGCAACAACGCTGATGCCTCGTCCGCACAGGCCTCCCACCGAATGGTGTGAACCAGTCCGACCAACCGCACGAGCCGCGGTGGATGGCTTCGGGGGTGAATGTATCGGTAGGACCCGAGCCGTTGCCGCAAATTCAACGCCTTGCCGACATAAAGAAGTTTGCCCGTCCGATCGAACATCCGATATACTGCCGGCATTTGCGGTAAGGACTGGAAGAAGGCAGCGGGAAAGCGAGACCGCAGCCGATTCCGCCAACGGTGAAGAACAAGGTCAGGTTGGACCTGGGAATTCGGCTGGATTTTTTTTGTCAATCGGATGACCCTCCCCTCCCAAAAACAGAGAGCATGCTGCGGGTTGAACGGGACCGAGGCGGAAACCCGTCATCCGCAAGGCGACACCATCCTGCACTTCGATCAGGGGCGAAGGCAAACACGATTCGGTCTCGAACCGACCGGTTTCTTCATCGATGTGCTAAGGGTGACAGCAGCAGTCCGATCGGCCTCAATGCAATGGGAATTCCGACATGGGTGAGCAATGATCAAGCGCGGTGAAATCCTCGACCAAATCGAACGATTGCGAACAAAGACTGGAGTGGTGCGGGTCACCATTCCGTTCGTGGGGATTATCGCCTCCTTTTTCTTTTATGGGGTGCTTGCCCATCTGGAGCGGAAGGATCTTGATTACCGTTTCGATTCCTATGTGGATCGCTATTTCGAGGCAATTCAACAGGCCATATCGCAGGGAGAGTTGATGGTTCAGAGCCTCTCGGCTTTCTTTCGCGCATCGGACACCGTTTTCAAGGACGAGTTCGACGTCATCACGGAACCGATTTGGACCGCCGCCCCCTGCCCCGTCGAAGGCTTCTTTTTTGTCGCACGCGTGCCCAACGAGGAGATCGATCAGTTTTTAAGCCGCCCAGAAATCCAAGCCATCGGGATCACCGGCATCATCAATTCCAATCTCGAGGCCCCGGGGAAGAAACGCGTGGAGCGAAATGTCCACTACCCGTTGGTCTTCACCCGCCCCGAGCAGGCATATTTAACCGGTGTCGACCTGGCCGGCATGGGCAATATCGGACCGGTCATCGATTTCATGGCGATGCGTGGTACCCTGAGCACCGCCGTCGCCATCACCGACCTGCCTCGAGGGATCCAAGAGAAATATCTCTTCCTCGCCAAACCGATCCCCAAGTCGTTTCCATTGCCCACCAAGCCTGAATTGCGCGCCGATAACATTCGGGGATTCGTGGTCGGCATCTTCCGCATACAGGACATGATCGGAGAGGCAATCGCGCCCCTCTCCCCATTTGGCATCGATGTCTCGCTCTCCAAGGCCGAGGACGAATTCGGCGACTCCTTTTTTCATGAGTTTTTCGCCAATCAACACGAAGTACCGGTCCTCTACCTGAAACGTAACAACAGCGGACTCAACGGACGGTTGCAGGCACGCCGAACCCTCTCCATCGCCGGTTCCAGATGGCAGCTTTCTTTCAATGCCTCCGCGGCCTTCTTCTATAGAAATGCACGCAATGCCTCCACAACGGCGCTCCTGGCCGGAATTCTGCTCACTGCCATGGTGAGCTTTTTGGTCTACACCAACCAAAAGCGTGCGCAAGCCGTCGATGCGATCATCCAGCAGCGAACCAGTCAGCGCGATGGAACCCAGCAACTGCTCAACGCCGCCCTGCAGGCGACCGTCGACGGTATCCTGGTGGTCGACGACAAGAAGCATATCCTCTACCGGAATCCCAAGTTCGACACCATCTTCGATATTCCGCCCGAGCTCACCAACGTCTCGACCTTTTCCCAGGCCCTCGCACAACACATGTCCTTCATGATGAAGGACCCGGGAAGGTTCGTCGAGTCTTGGAACTCGCGGGATATGGATGCGGAGTCTGTCCTCGATCAAATCAAGCTGACCGACGGTCGAACCATTGAACGGTTCAGCGCACCGCTCCCAATGACCGGCACCATCACCGGGCGGGTCTGGTCGTTCCGCGACATCACCCAAAGCAAAATTATCGAAGCTCAACTCCGCAAGGCCAAGGAAGACGCGGAGGTGGCCAATCAGGCCAAGGGCGATTTCCTAACCAATATGAGCCATGAGATCCGGACTCCGCTCAATGCGATCATTGGAATGTCCGACCTGTTGTTGGACAGCGAGCTGGGGGAAGACCAGAGGGAATTTTCCGATACGATCCGTAGCAGTGCGACCGCCTTAAAATCGATCATCGACGACATCCTCGACTTCTCCAACATTGAAGCCGGGACGATGAGGCTCACCCCCCGCGATTTCAACCTTTTCACCCTTGTAGAGGACGTCTGCGAGTACCTCGCCGTAGAAGCGCACCGCAAAAACCTAGGCATCTATTGTTTTATCGAGCCGGATGTCCCCTCAAATCTCTATGGCGATCCAGAGGCACTCCGCCAGATCCTCCACAATCTCTGCGACAACGCGATACGCTTCACCTTCGAAGGCCAAATCCAGGTCGAGATCCAATTGATGCAGCAGTTCCGCGAGGAAATGATGCTCCACTTCTCCGTGACCGATTCCGGAGTCGGCATTCCCGAGGACCGACGTGCCAACCTGTTCGATGCCTTCACCCAGGTCGACCCGTCTTCCAAGCGGCGATATGGTGGTACCGGGCTCGGACTCGCCATTTCCAAGAGTCTGGTAGAGATGATGGGCGGCCTGATCGGCGTCGAGAACTCCGGCCGTCAGGGTTCCAAGTTCTGGTTCACTGCACGGTTCGCACCGCCGACATCGGCAGCTACGCCTCCGCCGCCGCCCTCGGCCCAACCCGACAGAAAACCGGCCCTGATCCTGAGCCACAGCAATACCCAGGCCCAACACCTCGCTCGCTGCCTCCAGCATTGGGGGTACCCGGTGAAAATCGCGGAAAACGAGGCCGTCGCCTGGGAACTGGCCCATAAAAACCCCGGCACCTTCGAGACCTGCATTCTGGATGCCCAGGCCATTGCCGGTCCCGTCTCCCAACTCTGTACCAAGATACAGACCGGCCTTGCCACACCCAATCGCGGGATCCTTCTCGCCGCGCCCATCGGCGCCGTGTTGGAAAAAGACGCCCTCCAAAAGGCAGGCGTCGTCGCCATCCTCTCCCAGCCGGTCAAGCTCTCCCTCCTCCAGGAGATGCTTCAACCGGGCGTCTTCTCATCGTACAAGGGACTTCATCGCACGTCTGTCCCGCAAGAACCGGCCAAACCCAAGCTCACCGTTCAACCCGCCGATCGGGCCTTCCGCATCCTCATCGCCGAGGACAACCCAACCAATCAACGCGTCGCCACCCGGATGCTCCAGAAGGACGGGTTCGAGACCGCAACCGCCGGCAATGGCGAAGAGGTCCTGGAAATCCTGCAGTCCGAGTCGTTCGACCTCATCCTCATGGATGTTCAAATGCCGGACATGGACGGGCTCGAGGCATCGGAGTTGATTCGTGAACGAGAGCGGATGTGGGCACAGGGAAAAACAGCGCCGTTCGCCTATATGGAGCGACTGGCGAAGATTCCGATCATAGCCATGACCGCCAATGCCTTTGCCGAGGACGAACAGCGGTGCCGTGACGCGGGAATGGACGATTACCTCGCCAAACCGGTCAATGCAGCACAATTGCGCGAGATGCTCGCCAAACACCTCCAGCCGCAGCAAGCGAACGAAAGCAACGTCTGATCCCCCCCTCAACGGACGAGGTCCGCTGGGGCACCGAGCAAGACCGAGCTCTCCAACTTCTCCCCATCCCTGATCAACACCAATTCCATTCGTTCCCCAGGCTTGTGCGCCTCCAGCGCGCGCAGGAAATCCTCGGTCCCTTCCACCTTGCGGCCATCGGCTTCGACAATGATATCGCCGAGGCGCACCTCCCCGCGCACCCCGCGGCGCATTCCCAAAATTCCGGCCTGATCGGCAGGACCGCCATCAAACACCACCATCACCAGAACGCCCGGAAGGCGCAGCCGCCGGGTGTACGCATCCGGTGCGATTTGAAGTCCTATCTCCGGTTTGATCACCCGGCCGTATTGAATCAGCTGGGGGACCACCTCCTGCACCGTGTCGACCGGGACCGCAAACCCAATGCCGGCACTCGATCGGGAGGGACTATAGATCGCAGTGTTGACGCCGATCAGGCGGCCTGCGCTGTCGAGCAGGGGCCCCCCCGAATTGCCCGGGTTAATGGCCGCATCCGTCTGGATCACCCCGTCGATCGTGCGCCCTGACAACGATTGAATCTGGCGCCCGAGCGCACTCACAATCCCCGTGGTCAGGGTCTGGTCGAACCCAAAGGGATTGCCAATGGCAAATACCTTTTGCCCGACAACCAGGTCCGAGGAGGTCCCCACCTGGATCGGAACCAACGATTCACCCTCCGCATCGATATGCAGAACCGCCAGGTCCTTGTCCGGCGAGACACCGACCACCGCGCCTTCAAAGGTCCGGTGGTCGGCCAGGGTTACCAGGAAGGCGTCGCCCTCGGCGATCACATGGAAATTGGTGACAATGGTTCCGCTCTGATCCCAAATGAAACCCGAACCCGAGCCCTCGGGAATCTCCATAACATTGAAGGAAAAGGGGGAGCTCCTCCGAACGATGCGGGTGATGAACACGACCGAGGGCGACGCCCCCTGGAAGACCGAAATATTCGCACGTTCCTCCGCTCCAAGCTCCCCGCGGGGACTCACCGGTCGCGGAGCCGCTTCCGCCCGAACCGGTTCCCAATACCATTGGAATAGCATCCACCCAACCAGTCCCCCCAAGATCATCGAGAGCAGGATGAGCCGCTTCCCCCCCTGCCTCGACGGTGCGGATTCAAAATCTTCTGGTTTCACGGGACACCTCTTCGAAACTCTCAGCCAAACCCTAACCCCAGCACCGGTATCGCCGCTTCAACCCCAGGACCAAATCCCTCCGGTCAAACGCGCTCCACCCCGGCAGCGATTCTTTGACTCACACTCTACCCCCCAATCCCCGCCTGCATCAAACCGCAGATGGAGCGGTTTGGATCCCCAAAGGGCCGCAGATGCGAATAACCGAAACCGAAACCGAAACCGAAACCGAAACCGAAACCGAAACCGAAACCGAAACCGAA